>JAZKEJ010000013.1:0-1764 GCA_040387095.1 Pseudomonadota bacterium
CAGCGATTGTAATCCATTAACTTTTTTATCACCACAAAAGCAGTAAAGCTCACATGTTTAAATTTCCCTAGCAGGTCAGCCACGTACTTGCTTGATATTTTTTTATATAAGCAAGGTCGCGCACAAGGCCGGCTAAATATCGCAAGATATTGATTAAGTTAATAAATGTTTAACACTGTGCTTTTACGAACCAAGAGGTCAGGAGCCTAAATCTCTTCGGGCGCATCGATAAGCATTATTATGCCGCTTTAAAAATTGAATTAGATTGTAATGTAGATCTAATAAGCCTATAACAATCTAGTACATCAATTATGTAAATACTAGAAAGTTGGCAACGTGAATAAAACTGTATTCGAATGGCCAACACCACCTTACTTTAACTTTGCACCCAGCGGCGATATCAATCAGCCTGAAACCTGTTTGATTTATATGCGAAATGGCACAAAAGTCCTAGGCGAGCTTATTGAGTTTGTTCCACAAGATTCCAGTATTGTATTTTTACATACTCACAATGACACTAACCAAACTATTTTTCTAAATGAAATCAAAAGCATGCGCCTGGTTAAGGCGCTGCATTTAAAAAAACAAATCACAACCCTCGAATCGCGTGCTGAAGTGATGTTTCCTGCATCAGAGCGCCAGCCATACCATGTTGAGTTTACAGATAAAGAGATTATCGACGGGGAAACTATTGGCTTTTCTAACACCACGCTAGGGCTGTATCTGTTTTTACCCAGCGCGGATGAAAGAATTGTGCGTAGCTTTATTCCGAATCAGGTAATTGCAAGCTACCAGATTGGCTTGAAAATCGGTGAAATTCTCATTGATGAAAAACTAGCAAGCAAGGCTGATGTTGAGGCTGCTTTATCCCACCAGCAGCAATTGCGTAGACAAAAAATTGGTGATTATCTTGCCCAACATCAGATTATTTCAATTGAGCAACTGGATGATGCTATTAAGTATCAAGAGAGCCAGCCAATACTAAAGCTGGGCGAAGCCCTGCTGCAGCTAAATTTGATTACGCAGCCACAGCTTGAGCAAGCATTAGCCAAGCAAAAAGACAATCGCAATGTGCAGCTTGGCCAGATATTGGTGAAGATGCAGATCATTGATGAACGTACGCTTAAGGGAGTGCTGGCAAAAAAAATGGGCATTCCTTTTGTCGGGCTTACCCAATTCAACTTCGACATCAATGCCATCAGGATGGTAACTGAGCCGATTGCGCGTAAATATATGCTGATGCCACTGTGCTTGCATGAATCCACCTTAATCGTCGCATTAGAGGATCCGCTTGATATAGCAGCATTGGAATATTTGCGCTTTACCACCCAGAAAAAGATTGTCCCGGCGATGGCTTCGCGCGAGGATATACAGTCTGCCATTGGTAAATATTACGCCAGATATGATCCTGGGATGCCGATGGAATTTACAAGTCAGCGTTCAAAAAATGATGACTATACCTTGCACCAAAGTGCAAGCGGCAACCTGGATGCGGGCGCGTTGAATGAGAAGCTATTTGGTGAAAGCATCGAAATGGATTTGCCCAAGGAAACGATCGCAGAATCGGATAACACCTTGGTGCAGTTGATTAACAAAATGATTATGGATGCGCATGAGGATGGTGTCTCGGATATTCATATAGAAAGTTACCCCGGCAAACAAAATACGCGCGTGCGCTTTCGCAAAGACGGTACCTTGATGCCGTATTTTGAGATTCCAGCCAATGCGCGCAATGCGACGATCTCGCGTATCAAATCATGGCGC
>JAZKEJ010000014.1:0-26017 GCA_040387095.1 Pseudomonadota bacterium
TAACTACGTTCCTATTGTTGTAAAAAAACGGCATTAAGGCAAGCTTAAATTGAAGGAATATTGACGACAAACATGAATGCTTAAAGTGCTGAGAATGCAGCTAATAGATTTTACGATTTATTGCGGTAAGGTTAGCGTGATAGACGTACCATTTGGTTTGAGCGTTTCAAACACAATACTGCCACCCAGCACTTCGCAGACTTTAAATGCAAACGGAATACCTAAACCAGTACCGAAACGTTTTGTGCTCGGGCCAGCACTTGAAGCATGCGGGTCTGGAATAAATGGCATGCCCATGCCTTCATCAAGAATATAAGTGCTGAAAATGCCATTTTTAAGATGCGCTTTAATCGTAATTTTGCTATGTTTTGGTGAGGCATCAATTGCGTTTAATACTAAGTTGTAAAACACTTGTTCCAGTAGATGCTCGTCTGTGCGTATATCACCAATATTCGCATCTACCTTCTTGATAATTTTAATGTCTTTATCACGGATTTTTTGTACCAGCGGAAGCAGTGCACCTTCTAGAATCGGTAAGAACTGCACGTATTTTAATTGCGGCTTAATCGGTAATAAGTAAGCCAGCAATGAGCCCGTCCAGCGTTCAAGTCTGTCCACCGTATTGATAATGCCATTTAATGATTCGCGTGTATCAGTGTCGTGATTAGGCACGTCGATCACTTGTGCCGTAGCACGTATGCTGGCAAGAGGATTGCGGATATTGTGAGCCAACATCGGCACTAAAAGACCCATTGCCGCTTGCTTTTCAGTACGCACCAGCGCATCGCGACTGGTTTGTAGCTCATCCGCCATTTTGTTGATTTCTCTGGATAAGGTCACCAACTCAGCTGCGCCCATTTCTGGTACTTTATGCTCTAGATTTCCAGCGCTAATTTCAGCTGTTGCTTTCATCACGGCATTGAGTGGGCTGACAATTGCGCGTTTTAAGAAAAATCTGGATAAAAACAGCAGTAATCCAGCAAGCAATATGGGAATAATCAGTACCGCAATTGCAGATTCTTTTGCTTCTACCAAGCGCGCTTTTAACTCATTTTCTTTTAATGTTAATAAGTCTTCGGCGTGTTTGGAAACACTTTCATAATGATTAAAAATGCCTGTTTCGATATCTTTGTAGAGGGATTTTTGGGAGTCTTTATCAGGCTTAGCTTGGTAACGATAAAACAAGTTGGGTGCTTCGTTAACAAAAATACGGTAATTATTTTCCAGTTCCGTAATAGCTTGTTTTTCCTGCTCGCCTACGGCTAAATGTTGTAGCTCTGAAAAGTGCGTCAATATGGATTGAGTATAGGCATTGTATTCCGTTAAGGCTTCATCGTCTTGTAAAAAAAACGAGTCAAAAAGCTCTTTCATTTGCCGGTATAAATCACCGCGCGTCTGCTGAATTTCGCGCACAAGCAAATTAATGCGTTGTGATTCATTAGACGCTTTATCCCAGATATGGATACCGTAAATGCCGCTGGCAAAAGCCAGCAGTATGAGCGCAATAAAAATGAGTTCATGCACCAGTAATAAATCACGCAAAGATTTAGAGGTGCGCATGGCTATGGCGGAATCAAAATGATGATGCTATTCCAGTTTGAATGAAACAGGAACCGTGATATTAAATGTGCGGCTTCTGAGTGCTTCAGGCGGTGCGGGGAAAGGAGAGGCCTTGCGTACCATTTCGAGTGCTTGTTTATCTAATGCTTCATAGCCGCTACTTTCACGCACTGATGCTGATAATACTTTGCCATTGCCATCCAGTTTTAAGTCGAGCAGAACTTGACCTTGCCAGCCACGCATTTGCGCTATTCTTGGATATTGTTTATGTTTAGCAATTGCGCGACCGATTAAACTGCCATACTCGCCTAGTGCATTATCAACATCAGTCTGGCTGGGTTCAGGCTCTTTAACTAGTTCTGGCGCAGGTTGTGCAACAATGGTTACTGGCGTGGGGTCTACTTTAGGCGCGACTGCAATCACCTCAGGTGTGGGAGGCGCTTCAACGGGTGGCGTTATTTCTTCAACTTCTGTTACTGGGCTAGGTTTTGGTATCGGTTTAGCTATTGGTTTTGGCTCAACTATTTTTTTTATAGGCTCAGGTTTTTTAACTTTTGGTTTGGGTTGCTCTATCGGTTGAGCGGGCTGAACGATTTCGACAGGCTTTGGTTCTACCGGCTTTTGTAATTCTATTTCTAGCAGAATGGGCTTTTCTATTGATGGATTAAATTTAAGATTGGGTAATGCAATCACCAAAATAGCATGCAGCAATATTGAGCAAATGATTGCCCAAATAAGCGTACTCTCGTTGATGCTGGATTTTTTAATAGAGATGTCCAAAATGAGATGAATGAGAAATTATTAAGCTAAACCATTGATTATACTATAACTTATCTGGAATGGATAATGCGATTAATGGTTGTAATAAGCCATTTATCTGTGATTATGTTAAATTAATCCCTCTAATAATTGCACTTGAACCATTTCACCGCTATGACAATTTCCAGTTTTTTCGTCCAATACGATAAAGCAATTTGCCGCACTCATGCTACTTAATATCCCTGAACCTTGATTGGCTAGCGGCTTCACTTTCCAACTTCCATCTTCTATCATGTATAAAATTCCACGCTGAAACTCGGTGCGTCCAGCGGCTTTTTTTATCGGTTCTGTGCATTCCACAGTAAATAGTGGCAAAGGTTTGGGTGTGCTACCCATTAACGTAATTAGCGCTTCGCGCACAAACTGGTAAAACGTGACCATGGCAGAAACGGGATTGCCTGGTAGACCGAAATAATGCGCAGTGCGTTCAGTACTGCCTGCTTTTTCATGAGAGCAGATTTTTCCGTAAGCCAGTGGTCGCCCAGGCTTCATATTGATTTTCCAGAATAACACTTCGCCATGCTTGGTGAGCAAAGCTTTCATGTAGTCTGCTTCGCCTACCGAAACGCCGCCGCTGGTAATGACTACATCGTTTTCACTGGCGGCTGTTAATAACGTAGATTCTAATAATGCAGGATTATCTGGCACAACGCCTAAATCATTAATGGTCACACCAAGCCTGGATAACATGCCAAAAAGTGTATAACGATTGCTATCGTAAATCTGGCCCGATTCCAAAGGTTTCCCGACGCTGATTAACTCATCGCCGGTACTAAAAAACGCTACTTTTAACTGGCGATATACGCTCACTTTTCCAATGCCCAGCGATGCAATTAAACCTAAATCGGCCGGGCGCAACAGATGACCTTTTGCCAGAACGGTTTGGTGCAGCTGTAAGTCTTCACCTGCTAATCGAATATTCGCGCCCAGCGTAATAGAATGCGTGCCAGATAAGCTGATTTTTCCGTCATTTTGGCTGATGCGCTCTTGCATTACAACTGTATCTGCACCATCAGGAATCACTGCGCCGGTCATGATTTTGACACATTCGCCGGCGTTAACTTTCTGCTTAAATGGTCTGCCTGCAAATGCTGTACCGATAATAGTTAATGCATTATTCGCATCAATAAATTTAAACGCATAGCCATCCATGGCTGAATTATTGTGATTAGGTACATTGCTAGGCGACACGATATCTTCCGCCAGCACGCGGCCTAAACTATGCATGACATTTAACTGCTCAGATTCGACAACTGGCATCAAAAATTGCTGAATAAAAGCTTTGGCCTGTATGACGGACATAGCGTTTGGATCATAATCATCCATGCAAGAAGGATCAGAAATAAGTTGCGATAATGTATTTTTGGTCATGGGTTTATGTACGGCCAGATTGAGTTTGAATGATTTTTATGACAATAAAATCTGCGATTTGTTGAATATTATTTAGGTTGAGTATGGGAATATCAATAGCCAAACCGGCATCGCTGGCAACCGCAATAATGCTGCTATCACTGGACGCAAGCAGCGGCAAATCCAAGCTTGGTCGGTACACTTCAATTTTGGGAACAGGCTTTTGATGAATGACTGCGTGCTTAAATCCTTCGACCAAAATTAGATCGGCATAATTAGGATTAATTTGTGTGACTAAATCGGCTAAATTAGTTTCTGATTTTGCTTCAATCATTGCTTCTGGCAAACGATGCGTTTCAGTCATCAACGCCCAACGCTTGCTGCTGGCAATCAGCGTTTGCACCGCGCCTGATTCACGAATTTTGTAACTATCTTTACCGACATGGTCTATATCAAACGCATGATGCGCATGTTTTATCACCGAAACGCGTATATGGCGTTTTGCCATTTCTGGAATAAGCTGGGTAATTAAGGTGGTTTTACCGGCGTTGCTGCCACTGGCGACGATGCCCAAAATTGGAATTGTTTTATGCATGCCAGATTTTAACTTGAATAGTTGCTTAACTTAAATAGCCGATTGACTTAAATTCCAGTGTTTAATTTAACTTCGACTTCTGCCAAATCTTCAAACGTATTCAAGTTAATAAACGCGTCCGGTACATCACTAAAGTCAACTTCTGTATAAGCAAGGCTTTTTTGCCAGGTACTCACGCGGCGTTCACCTGATGCCAAATATTGATTGAGTGTTAACAACACAGTTTTCTTACATAAACAAAGAACAGGATGTACGCTGCCATCGCTACAAGCAATCGCAATATCAGCATTTTTCTGTGTTAAATGCGCCAATAGACGCTGCGCTAAATCCATCGGCAAAAAAGGTGAATCGCAAGGCACAGTTAATACATAATCATGTTTGGCGTGCTGCAGGCCCAAACTAAAACCCGCTAGAGGCCCGATAAAATCGGCATGTGAATCTTGTAAAACGGGATAACCAAAAGCCTGATATTGAACAATTTCGCGATTGGCATTGATGAAAATTTCATCTACTTGAGGGCTTAAGCGCTTGATTACATGTTGGATCAATGACTGATTTTGCAGCCTTAGCAATCCTTTATCTACACCGCCCATTCGTGTTGCGCGACCGCCAGAGAGAATAATGCAGGATATTGCCAATTAAAAAACTAACCGCCTGTATGCGACATAAACCTTATCACCGCTGGTTGTGCGCGTTTTAAATCGAAGTCATGACCTTTTGGTTTGATTGCCATGCTGCCTAAAATAGCGGCAATCAATGGCGCGTCATCATTCGGATACTCACGTAAAAGTGGCATTAAATCAATTTTGTCTTCTTGGCCTAAACATAAATATAATTCGCCCTTGCAAGTGATGCGCACGCGATTGCAGGATTCGCAGAAGTTGTGGGAGTGCGGCGAAATAAAGCCGATCTTTGTAGCAGAATTCGCTACGCGCCAGTAACGCGCTGGTCCGCCAGTGCTTTCTAGGCTGGGTGTGAGTAAATATTTACTTTGCAGTAATTTAAGCGTATCGGTATTGCTTACAAATGTGGAGTCGCGCGCGTGATCTACTTCGCCAAGCGGCATTTCTTCAATAAAGCTGATGTCGATTTTTTTATCGATGGCAAATTGTACTAAGTCGGCTGCTTCATCATCATTACTGCCACGCATTAAAACCGTGTTTAGCTTAATGCCTTCAAAACCTGCATCAATGCTGGCTTGTAAGCCAATTAATACTTTGGATAAATCGCCAGTGCGGGTGATCTTTTTAAATCGTTCAGGTTTCAAGCTGTCAACTGAGATATTAATGCGTTTGACGCCAGCGTTTTTAAGCGCAACTGCCTGTTTTTCTAATTGGCTGCCGTTGGTAGTAAGCACTAACTCTTGTAAGCCTTTTAATTGGCCAAGTTCTTTAAACAACCATAACGCGTTTTTGCGCACCAGCGGTTCGCCGCCAGTGATGCGCACTTTGCTAACGCCCAGACTTACAAAAATTTTCACTAAACGCGCACATTCTTCAAGACTTAACACTTCATCGCGTGGCAAAAATGTCATGTCTTCAGACATGCAATACACGCAACGGAAATCGCATCTATCAGTAATGGATAGCCGAATATAATCAACCGCTCTGCCAAATTGGTCTATTAATTTTAGATTTTCGTGCATGTTGCAATTCTAAGTCTTATGTTGTGGCGACACAATGAAATCAGTATCTAAACAGGTTTTTGGCGCGACATTACGCACTTTTTAATATAACTAAAAGTTATTTAAATATAATTACAAATTCTTTTTAATTATTTAAAGGCTTTGTTAAAGTGCCTTCACTCTATAAATATGCTGGTAAACAAATGAGCCTTAATCAACAACAATTGCTAAAAAAAGATGATGTGACCTTGCAAGCACTATTGCGCGCTGTGGTTTCGGTACTGCAGGTTGGTTATGGATCAATTGAAGTCACTGTTCACGAAGGCCGAATTACTCAAATTGAAAAGCGAGAAAAACTTCGGATTGCACAGGATAAATCAGAGAAGCAAAAAAGAGATATGTCTACCGGCTTGCAAAATTAAACCAGGCGGCGATCAAAAAATAAAATAAGTGGAATTGTATTGGACAACCAAGATGCAGTTTCATCGTAAAGGAAAAAAGATGCAACCGAAAACAAAATTGATCAAAAAAAGGCTGGTTCAAACATTATTGGCTAATGGTATTTTATTGAGTAGCAGTTCTGTGTTTGCTTATGATGCTGTGCATCCCGAGCTAGATAAAGCGCCAGCGCCATTAACGCAACCCAAAGTTTGTGGTGAGGATGCAGAACAAGCAGAAAAAATTAAAGCACGCTTGGCGGAAATTGAAGCAGAAAATAAAGCTGCCGCAAAAGCAGCGAACGGTTATTACGTAGAAAGAAGAAGTTACGGTACAGGCCGCGAAACTGAGCCGCCGCGTTATGTGAAGCAACTGAATAAAACCTGGCTGGGCGAGTTTGACACTTTTGCAGACGTTGACTGGCTGGACGTGGGTCTTGAGCATCGACTGCGCTATGAATATCGAGACAATGACTTTAGGCGTTCTCGCGATACATTAGATGAACCATTCTTGCATCGCACGCGTGCTTATGTGGCGGTTAAAAATATTTTAGACCCTTTACGCTTTACGTTAGAAGTATCAGATGCGCGGCGTAATCACAGCCAATTCACGCGTGATTTCGGTACACGAGACATTGACTATGCTGAACCACTGCAAGCTTATGCTGAATTATTTTTTAAAGAAACACCGTTGGGTAAAGATGATTTAGGCAACGAAAGACCAATTAGCATTAAAGCGGGCCGCATGGCTTTTGAGCAGATTGATCGTCGTTTGATTGCACGAAATGAATGGCGCAATTCAACCAATACATTTCAAGGTTTTCGTGCCAATATCGGTCAACAAAAGAATGATTGGGCATTAGAGATACTAGCACTCAAACCTGTGCAACGGTTTACCGATGAGCTGAATGAAGTCGATCACTCTCAAGATTTTTATGGCGTGATTGGTGACTGGAGACGTTGGTCAGAGTATGTAACGTTATCGCCATATTATTTAGCATTGAAGCAAGATGGCGACAAAGTTGAATTTGATGCCAACGGTAGAGCAGCGGCTGCTAATACAAAAATCGATCGCCACATTCACACCGCAGGGTTACGCGCTTATGGCGTTGTAGGAAAGTCTGGCTGGGATTATGACGTTAACTATGCCAAACAATGGGGCGAACAAGATCGTCGTGCCAACAATGGCAACTTTATTGCAGAGCTTGACCATGACGCTTACGCCTACAACCTAGAAGCGGGTTACACCTTTACGCACGCATGGAAACCGCGTTTAAGTGCGAGCTTTGGCTTTGCCAGCGGTGATAAAAATCAAACCGATACGGGCAATGAACGATTTGAGCGCTTGTTTGGTTTCGCCCGTCCTTGGTCTAACAACGATTATTTCCAAATGGAAAATATCGTCGCACCAAAAGTGCATGCAGAGTTTGAGCCACAACTTTCTTGGTTGCCCGGTTTAAAAGTAGACGCTGGTTACAGTTGGTATCGTTTAGACAGCGCGCGCGATCGCTGGAATGGCGCAGGTTTGCGTGATACTACTGGCCAAAGCGGTAAAGATGTTGGCGAAGAAGTAGATGTGCGTGTGCGTTTTCCGATCAACAAATATTCCTCTGTGAATTTAGGTTACGCGTATTTTTGGGCGGGCGATTTCACCAAAAATACCACTCGTAACGCAACACCTGGCGGCTTGACGGTGGGCGACCCAACGCGTCGCGATAACTCTGAATTCATTTATGCAGAGTTTACTTTGAGCGGCTTCTAAACATCTAATAGTTAATATTAAAAGGACTTAACATGAATAATTTCACAAAAATCATCGCCGCTTTGGCGTTAACTTTACCCTTAACCGTCAGCGCGGCCGATATTACGCTACTGAACGTTTCATACGACCCAACGCGCGAGTTGTATCAAGATTTTAACGCGGCATTCAGTAAATATTGGCTGGAAAAAACTGGCGACAAGGTGACGATTAAAACCTCGCATGGCGGCTCTGGCAAACAAGCGCGCGCCATTATTGATGGCTTGGACGCAGATGTAGCAACGCTGGCATTGGCCTACGATGTTGATCAGTTATCTGAAAAAGCCAAGTTGATTCCCAAAGATTGGCAAAAACGCCTGCCGCATAATAGTTCGCCTTACACTTCAACCATTGTTTTACTGGTGCGCAAGGGCAATCCTAAAAACATCAAAGATTGGGATGATTTGGTGAGACCGGGTGTTTCTGTGATTACGCCAAACCCGAAAACATCCGGCGGCGCACGCTGGAATTATTTGGCCGCATGGGCATTCGCGCAGAAAAAATATGGCAACGATGAAGCGAAAACCAAAGAATTCGTCGGCAAGTTGCTGAAAAACGTGCCGGTTTTAGATACGGGCGCACGCGGTTCAACCACCACTTTTGTAGAACGTGGCATTGGTGATGTATTGCTGGCTTGGGAAAACGAAGCGTTTTTAGCCCAAAAAGAATTAGGCGTGGGCAGATTTGAAATCGTTGTGCCGTCATTGTCAATTCTGGCAGAACCGCCAGTCACTATAGTGGATAAATTTGCCAAAAAACATGGTAACGAAAAAGTCGCTAAAGCTTATTTAGATTATCTTTATACCGAAGAAGGCCAAGAGATTGCCGCTAAAAATTACTACCGCCCTACTTTGCAATCGGTAGCGAGCAAATATGCAGCGCAATTCCCTGAAGTGAAATTGGTGACAATTGACGAAGAGTTTGGCGGCTGGGCTAAAGCACAGAAAAAACACTTCTCTGATGGTGGTAGTTTTGATTCTGTTTATACCAAACAATAAAACGAATAGCCCAACCTTAAACCATAAAAAAAGGACACTAGAAATGGCAGACATAAAAATCGCTGCGGCACATGTAGAGCAGCTTAGATTACAACTGAAAGAATCGTTATTTTTAGAGTTAGATGAATACGGCTTGGCGGAACAATCCACCGGCGAATTCAATAGCACGTTTTTAGGCGTGCAATTGAACAGCGCTTTTCAGCCGATTTACGACAGCGTGGCGGGTGATTTATTTGGTCACGAAACCTTGCTGCGCCCATCTTTAGGCGGCGAATTGCCGAGCACTTCAGAGTTCGCCTACAGTTATGCGGAACAATCCAGCAAATTAGTGCCGTTCGACCGCGTCAGCCGCGCTTTGCATGTGCTGAATTTCAGGCAGATTTTTGCGGAAAATGGCCTGCTTTTTTTAACCGTGCATCCCAATTTATTAATCTCGGTAAATGCGCACGGCAAAGTGTTCGAGCGTATTTTGCACGCCAATTCCGTGCCCACCGAGCGTATTGTGATTCAGATTGATGAAGGTTTGGTGGCGCAAGATAAACAACTGATTGAGGCAATTAACAATTATCGCGATCGCGGTTATCGCATCGCGCTGGAGCATTTTGGCAACACTCATTCGCACATTGACCGCTTGTGGAAACTGGCGCCGGATTTCATCAAGTTGGACAGTAATCTGGTTCAGCAAGCAGAAACCAACGACCATTTGTACAAAGTATTGCCTAGCTTAATTGACGGCATAAAAGCGTTAGGCGCACGTGCGGTAGTAACCGGTGTTGAAACGCAATCGCAATTGAATATTGCCGTTGAAAGCGGCGCGACGTTATTACAGGGTAATTTTCTGGGCAAGGCAGTTGCAGCAAAAGAATTGCAAAAAGTGAACGTATTTAATGCGTTAACTAATCGATTACACGCGGCTTAGATAAAGATTATTGATATGGCAAAACGAAAAAACGTGCTTCCCGGCTTTAATCTATCGCTTGGATTTACTCTGTTTTATTTAAGTCTGATTGTGCTGATTCCGCTTTCGGCGGCATTTATTAAAACCACCGAATTAAGTTTAAGTGAGTTTTGGGCGGTGGTTAGCGCGCCAAGAGTGGTCGCGTCTTATCAGTTAACTTTTGGTGCATCGTTAATTGGCGCGCTCATCAACGCAGTATTTGGACTATTAACCGCTTGGGTATTAGTGCGCTACACTTTTCCGGGCAAAAAAATTATTGATGCACTGGTGGATTTGCCATTTGCCTTGCCAACTGCGGTGGCCGGTATCGCTTTAACCGCTGTATATGCAGGCAATGGCTGGATTGGCCAATGGCTAGAACCGCTCGGCATTAAAGTCGCGTTTACACCTATTGGCGTGATTGTCGCACTGACTTTTATTGGATTGCCATTTGTAGTGCGTACCGTGCAACCCGTGTTAGAGGATTTAGAAGCTGAAACAGAAGAAGCGGCAGCTAGTTTAGGTGCTAACCGCTGGCAAACTTTTTCAAAAATTATCTTCCCTGCAATCTGGCCAGCACTGCTTACCGGCTTTGCGCTGGCTTTTGCAAGGGCGATTGGTGAATACGGTTCGGTCATTTTTATTGCAGGTAACGTACCTTTTGTATCTGAAATTACGCCACTGATTATTATTACCAAACTTGAGCAGTATGAATATGCAAGTGCAACGGCCGTTGCCGTAGTAATGCTGGTGATTTCATTTTTACTGCTATTTGCGATTAACGGCTTGCAATGGTGGGTTAATCGACGTGCAACTGCAAATAGTTAAGCGCTCATTATTAAGAATAGATTAGGAACCATTGATGTCCATTTCCACTTCACTACTGACGACACAAACCTCATCGGTTCAAACAACACAGTACAGCAATTACCAAAATAAAGTTGCCCGCAGCAGGGCGACATCTGAACCACTGTGGGTGCGCTGGACGCTCATTTCCATCGTGTTACTATTTTTAACCTTATTTTTAATCGTGCCATTAGCAGCGGTTTTTACAGAAGCCCTACACAAAGGTTTTGATACCTATATTACTGCGCTGATTGACCCAGATGCGCTTTCATCCATCAAACTCACCTTAATCGCAGCCGCGATTGCCGTGCCGCTTAACTTAGTGTTTGGTGTCGCGGCGGCGTGGGCAATCGCTAAATTTGAATTCCGTGGCAAAAGTATATTAATTACCTTAATTGATTTGCCATTTGCAGTTTCACCGGTCATTGCCGGCCTAATCTACGTATTGATCTTTGGCCTGCAAGGCTGGGTGGGACCTACCCTGCTAGATCACGATGTTAAAGTGATTTTTGCGATTCCGGGTATCGTTTTAGCCACTATTTTTGTCACTTTCCCGTTTGTAGCGCGTGAGCTGATTCCTTTAATGCAAGCACAAGGCAAAGAGGAAGAAGAAGCAGGTTTGGTGCTGGGCGCTTCTGGTTGGCAGATTTTATGGCGCATCACTTTACCCAATGTTAAATGGGGCTTGCTATACGGCGTTATTTTAACCAACGCGCGTGCCATGGGCGAATTTGGTGCCGTGTCAGTAGTGTCTGGGCATATTCGCGGTTTAACCAATACGTTGCCGCTGCACGTTGAGATTTTGTATAACGAATATAACTACGCAGCAGCCTTTGCAGTGGCTTCTCTACTGGCGATATTGGCACTGGTGACGCTGGTGCTTAAAAGCTTTATCGAATGGAAAGTGGCGCGCGATGCCCAGATTGATGAGCAGTCATGATGAAAAGTCTCGATAAGTGTACTTAACCATTAAAAAAGATTAAAAAAATAACACTACATTTTTAGCATACATTTAAATTGGATTGAACCATGAGTATTGAAATCAAAAACATTCGCAAAAATTTTGGCAGTTTTAGTGCGCTCAACGATGTCAGTTTGGATGTGCCCAGTGGCGAATTGGTCGCTTTGCTTGGTCCATCGGGTTGCGGCAAAACGACTTTGCTGCGCATTATCGCGGGGCTGGAAACGCCGGATTCTGGCAGCATTCTTTTTCATGGTGCGGATGCAACTACTCGTCAAGTGCGTGAGCGCGAAGTGGGTTTTGTGTTTCAGCACTATGCGCTGTTTCGCCATATGACCGTATTTGAAAATGTCGCGTTCGGCTTGCGTGTACGCCCTAAAGAAACGCGGCCGAGCGACGCTGAAATCAAAAGACGCGTGCATGAGCTGTTAGAACTGGTGCAACTGGATTGGCTGGCGGATCGTTATCCGCCGCAATTATCTGGCGGCCAGCGGCAGCGTATCGCTTTGGCGCGTGCATTGGCGGTCGAGCCGAAAGTGCTTTTGCTTGATGAACCTTTTGGCGCGCTGGATGCGAAAGTGCGCAAAGAGTTACGCCGCTGGTTACGTCGTTTGCATGACGAATTGCACATTACTAGTATTTTTGTGACGCATGATCAAGAAGAAGCGCTGGAAGTATCGGATAAAATTGTGGTAATTAACAAAGGTGAAATTGAGCAAATAGGTTCGCCACAGGAAGTTTATGACAATCCTGTTTCGCCTTTTGTGTATCAATTTTTGGGCAATGTGAATCAGTTTCATAGCCAGATCCATGAAGGCCAAGCCAATATTGGTGGCGTAGGTTTAAAAATTGATGCGCACCACTACACTAAACATAGTCCTGGGCTAGCTTACGTGCGTCCGCATGATATCGAAATTCATAAAGAGCAGAATGGTAGTGCGCCAGCATTTGAGGCGGTTGTCAGTTATATTCACGCGATTGGGCCATTGGTTAGGCTGGAGCTACAACGTGATGACCAGTCCGAAATCATTGAATCTGAATTAACCAGAGAGCGATTTTCGCAATTGGATGTGGTAGTCGGGAGTAAAGTGTATGTTTATCCGCGCAATGTGAGGGTATTTCTGTCTTAATTAATTACCTATTTCAATGTTAACTTAACTAAATTTAACCTATTTATCAGGGTGAAAAGCAGCGCATTTAAGCGTGATAGTTAACAGTTGAATTAAGCTCAAAATATAGTGTCCTAACATGAGTAGTTGAACAGTCTATTTCGTCTTCAATAAGCCTGCAAATAGGTATAATATGGCGATAAATCTATTGGATTGTTAGGGATTCATGTGGCCAATGTATTAACAACAGAAATATTAGAACTAGAAACCCCATTAGATCCGGAAACGCTAGGCAAACTGCAAATCTTGATCGCACAGCATAAACATCTGCCTGGCGCGTTATTGCCTTTGCTGCATAGCATCCAGGATAATGTCGGCTATGTGCCGGAGGCAAGCTATTTGCCGATTTCAAAAGCGCTGGCACTTTCGGTAGCCGAAGTGCATGGCGTGGTTACTTTTTATCATCATTTCCGCAGACATCCAGTAGGTCGACATATTTTACAAATTTGTCGTGCTGAATCTTGCCAGGCAATGGGTTCAGAAAAACTAGAAGCCAATATTAAGTCGTCGCTCGGTATCGATTATCACCAAACGACTGAAGACGGCGCCATTACATTAGAACCCGTTTACTGCTTAGGTAATTGCGCTTGTTCGCCTGCGGTGATGATGGATGATGAGGTATATGGACGCATGGACAATCAAAAAGTAGCTGAGTTAATCAGTGATGCGAGGGCTACTTCATGATAGATAACGCTGAAATGCTTAAAGTACAGGCAGTTAAAATTTACGTTCCGCGTGACTCTAGTGCGTTATCGCTTGGTGCAGACCGCACCGCCAAAGCGATTGTCGCCGAAGCCCAAAATCGTGGTATAGAAATAGAGTTGATACGTAATGGCTCGCGCGGACTGTTCTGGCTAGAGCCATTTGTCGAAGTGGCAACTGAAAAAGGCCGCGTGGCATTTGCACCTGTACAGCCCAAAGATGTGCCTGGCTTGTTCGATGCGGATTTTTTAAATGCACATTCAGAAAAAGCCACTGCACACTCCCTCAATTTAGGATTAACCGAAGAATTAGCGTGGCTTAAAAATCAGCAGCGCCTGACTTTTGCCAGAGTGGGTATTACCGACCCTGTTTCACTGGACGATTATTTGGCGCATGATGGCTACAAAGGATTAGCAAATACACTTGAATTATCCGGTACGGATATCGTTAAAACTGTCACCGATTCCGGTTTGCGTGGTCGTGGTGGAGCGGCTTTTCCTACTGGTATCAAGTGGAAAACCGTTTTAGATACGAAAGCTGAGCAGAAATATATCGTTTGTAATGCGGATGAAGGCGATTCTGGCACCTATTCTGACCGCATGATTATGGAAGATGATCCGTTTGTGCTGATAGAAGGCATGACGATTGCGGGCATCGCGGTAGGCGCAACGCAAGGATACATCTATCTTCGCAGCGAATATCCACATGCACTTAAAGTGTTAAATGAAGCAATTGATAAAGCAAAAAACGCCGGTTATTTAGGTGAGAATATCTGCGGTAGCAACTTTAGATTTGATTTAGAAGTACGTCGCGCAGCCGGAGCCTATGTATGTGGCGAAGAAACCAGCCTGCTTGAAAGCCTAGAAGGTAAGCGCGGTTTGGTGCGTTTCAAACCACCACTACCTGCGATAGAAGGTTTATTCGGCAAACCAACCGTTGTGAATAACGTGATTTCATTGGCGACAATCCCCATCATTTTAGACAAGGGCGCACAGTTTTACGCCGATTATGGCATGGGTCGTTCGCGTGGTACTTTGCCGATTCAATTGGCTGGCAATATCAAACAGGGTGGTTTGGTTGAGTTGGCGTTTGGCGCGACCTTGCGTGAATTGCTATACGACTTCGGTGGCGGTTCTGCAACTGGTAGGCCAATCCGCGCTGTTCAAGTTGGCGGTCCTTTAGGCGCGTTCCTGCCAGAAAGCCAGTTTGATACGCCGCTAGATTATGAAGAATTTTGCAAAATATGGGCTGTGCTAGGTCATGGCGGCATCGTTGCGTTTGATGACACGGTCGATATGGCAAAAATGGCGCGCTACGCATTTGAGTTCTGCGCGATTGAAAGCTGCGGAAAATGTACGCCTTGCCGTATTGGCTCGGTGCGGGGCGCAGAGGTGATTGATAAGATTATTGCCGGTAAAGAACACAGTAAAAATATGCAGTTAGTACGTGATTTAAGTGACACTATGTTAAATGGTTCCTTGTGCGCGCTGGGCGGCATGACGCCGTATCCTGTATTAAGTGCATTAAATCATTTTGCTGAGGATTTTTCGCCCAGAGATTCTGGTCTGAATACAATAACGGAACAGAATCAAGATAAGGCACAGGCGGCTTAATTAGCGGCTGGAGACAATATTATGGATGACATTAAATATACACGTGAGACTCAATTGGTGAATCAATACGACTCTACCAAAGATTACGGCACACCAAAAAAAACCAGCCAAAAAACGGTCAGGCTAAATATTGACGGCGTAGAAATTACTGTGCCAGAAGGCACATCGATTATGCACGCGGCACAGTTAACCGGTGTAACGGTACCAAAATTATGTGCAACGGATTCACTGGAGGCATTCGGTTCATGCCGATTATGTTTGGTGGAGATTGAAGGGCGACGTGGTTATCCCGCCTCTTGCACGACGCCAGTAGCTGAAGGCATTCAGGTGCGCACGCAAACCAGTAAACTGGCAGACTTACGCCGCGGCGTAATGGAATTATATATTTCTGACCATCCGCTGGATTGTTTAACCTGTTCTGCCAACGGTGATTGTGAATTGCAGGATATGGCAGGTGCTGTAGGTTTACGCGAAGTGCGTTACGGCTATGATGGTGAAAATCACCTGAAATCTACCAAAGACGAATCCAATCCTTATTTCACATTCGATCCGAGCAAATGCATCGTTTGTAGTCGTTGTGTGAGAGCCTGCGAAGAGACGCAAGGTACATTTGCATTAACCATTGAAGGTCGCGGTTTTGGCAGCAAGGTTTCTGCGGGGAATAAAGACTTTTTAGAATCAGAATGTGTTTCTTGCGGTGCTTGCGTGCAAGCTTGCCCGACTGCCACTTTGATGGAAAAAACCGTGATCGAGGCTGGTACGCCAGAGCATAAAGTCACAACGACTTGTGCTTATTGCGGTGTAGGTTGCAGCTTTGATGCCGAAATGAAAGGCGAAGAAGTGGTGCGTATGACGCCCAATAAAGATGGCGGCGCCAATCATGGACATTCATGCGTAAAAGGCCGTTTCGCTTGGGGTTACGCTACCCATCAGGATCGTATTACCACACCGATGATCCGTAAAAGTATTCATGACGAATGGCAGGTAGTGAGCTGGGATGAAGCCATTAACTATGCTGCCAGTGAGATTAAGCGTATTGAAGCCAAATATGGCAAAGAAGCGATGGGCGGCATTACATCCAGCCGCTGTACAAATGAGGAAGTCTACGTCACGCAAAAACTGGTACGCGCAGTATTTGGTACAAACAATGTAGACACTTGTGCACGCGTGTGCCACAGCCCAACTGGTTATGGGCTCAAACAAACCTTGGGTGAGTCTGCAGGTACCCAAACCTTTGATTCCGTTATGCAATCCGATGTAATTATGGTGATCGGCGCAAATCCTACTGATGGCCATCCGGTATTTGCATCGATGATGAAACGCCGCTTGCGTGAGGGCGCTAAATTAATTATCGCCGATCCGCGTGCGATTGATCTGGTTGAAAATTCACCGCATGTTCGCGCGGATTACCACCTTAACTTACGCCCTGGCACAAACGTGGCATTGATTTCGGCTCTGGCGCATGTAGTAGTCACGGAAGGTCTCGTCAAGGAAGATTTCGTGCGTGAACGCTGTGAGTGGGATTCATTTGTAGTGTGGCGCGATTTTGTAGCCAAAACTGAAAATTCACCAGAAGCTTTAGAAGAAACCTTGGGTGTAAAAGCGGAATTAGTGCGAGATGCCGCGCGTTTATTTGCAACAGGCGGTAACGGTGCAATTTACTATGGCTTAGGTGTTACAGAGCATAGCCAAGGCTCAACCATGGTGATGGGGATTGCTAACCTTGCAATGGCCACCGGCAATGTGGGCCGTGAAGGCGTTGGTGTTAACCCGTTGCGCGGTCAAAATAATGTACAAGGCTCTTGTGATATGGGCAGCATGCCACATGAATATCCCGGTTATCGTCATGTGTCTGATGATGCAACCCGCGCATTATTCGAATCTGCCTGGGGTCGCCCATTGAGCAATGATCCTGGCTTACGCATCCCCAATATGCTGGATTTAGCAGGTGAAGGGAAATTTAAGGCTTTATATTGTGTAGGTGAGGATATTGCACAGTCAGACCCCAATACACAGCATGTGACGCATGCGCTAGAAAGTATGGAGTGCGTGATCGTGCAAGACTTGTTCTTAAACGAGACTGCGATGTATGCGCACGTATTCTTTCCAGGTGCATCATTCTTGGAAAAAAATGGTACTTTCACCAATGCAGAGCGACGTATTTCGCCAGTGCGCCGCGTGATGGCGCCAAAAAATGGACATGGTGAGCGTGGCTTAGAAGATTGGGAAATCACTGCCAAGCTATCGAAAGCTTTAGGTTACGAGATGAATTACAATCATGCCAGCGAAATCATGGATGAAATTGCTGCATTAACACCTACGTTTAAAGGTGTTAGCTTTAAAAAACTGGATGAATTAGGCAGTATTCAATGGCCTTGCGATGATGCGAATCCAACAGGCACGCCGACCATGCATATTGATGAATTCGTCCGTGGAAAAGGCAAATTCTTTATCACACAATATGTGCCAACAACTGAAAAAGTGAACGCCAAATATCCGTTGATCCTCACCACGGGTCGCATTCTGTCGCAATACAATGTGGGCGCTCAAACTCGCCGCACAAAAAACAATGCTTGGCATGCAGAAGATATTGTCGAGATTCATCCGCATGATGCAGAAGACCGCGGTATTAAAGAAGGTGACTGGGTTGGTATCGCCAGTCGTGCCGGCGAAACTGTGTTGCGCGCAACACTGACTGAGCGTGTGCAGCCAGGGGTGATTTACACCACTTTCCATCACCCGGAATCCGGCGCCAACGTCATTACTACTGATAATAGCGACTGGGCGACCAACTGTCCTGAATTTAAAGTGACGGCGGTGCAAGTCAATCGGGTACATCAATTATCGGATTGGCAAAAAGACTATCAATCCTTTAGTGAAGCGCAGATTGCTTTTACTGGTAAAAAATCCAGTAAAGTGATCAAACAGCCTGCTTAATAGTTGATAGTAATTGAACAGAATTGGCGACTGAAACCATTAAAAATGTATTGCCTATAGAGGCTGCATTAACAGAAACAGATTTACCAGCGCTTATTTCTGTAAATTCGGCTTCTACTCAAGTCAACGTGACACGCTGGCGAGGCGAGGTTTTAACAGACGCCACAGATAAAGTTGCGGAAGAAGTACCAATCGCGCTGGTTTACAACGGAATTTCGCATGTGGTAATGCTGGCCACACCTGCAGATTTAGCCGATTTTGCTCTTGGTTTCTCGCTAAGTGAAGGTATTTTTCGCGATAAAAGTGACTTATACAGTGTGGATGTAGTTACACAACCGCAAGGAATCGAGTTGCAGATGCATGTGGCAACCGAATGTTTTGCCCAGTTAAAACAACGCCGCCGTAATTTAACTGGTCGCACAGGATGTGGCCTGTGTGGCGCAGAAAGTTTAGATCAAGCCTTGCGTTTACCCGCGCAATCAATCAGCCTTGCAACAATAAAAGTAGCAGCTAGCAGTATTGAGTCAGCCTTTAAAACCATGCAGATCCAACAGCCTTTACAGCAAGCCACTGGCGCAACACATGCCTGTGCCTGGGTGAGCACGGAAGGTGAAATACAACTGGTGCGCGAAGATGTGGGGCGGCATAATGCCATGGATAAATTGATTGGCGCCTTGGTCAATATCCCAATTACCAAATTGCAAATGCAGCAAGATGGTTTTGTGTTGACCTCAAGCCGCGCCAGCGTTGAAATGGTACAAAAGGTGGCCGCAGCTGGTATTGGCATTCTCGCGGCGATTTCTGCGCCGACTGGACTTGCAATACGCATAGCCGAGCTCTATGGCGTGACATTAATCGGTTTTTTGCGCGATAATCAATTCGTCATTTATACACACAAGCATCGAATTCAATTTTAATAAACCCAAATAAATAAAAGTATATGCAAACAGAACAATTAATCAAAATGGCCAATCAAGTGGGAGATTTTTTTGAATCGTATCCAGACCAAGTGCAAGCACAACAAGATATTGCCCAACATTTGAATCGGTTTTGGGCACTAACTATGCGTCAACAAATTGCCGCACATGTAAAAAATAGCAATGGCGCCGGCTTACATCCAAAGGTGGTTTTAGCAATCTTATCGTACTTGGAAACGCAATGATATCGACAGATTTGCTACTGTTGATACCACTTATTTTTTTAGCTGCATTATTATTTTCATCTGTAGGTCATGGCGGTGCATCTGCCTATTTAGCGGTTTTTGCCTTGGCTGGTATGGCGCCAGAAAGTATGCGCAGTTCTGCATTGTGTTTGAATGTATTGGTTGCATCTATCGCTTTATTTAAATTTTATAAAGTGCGAGCGTTTGATTGGCGATTGCTGTGGCCTATCGCCTTAACGTCAATCCCAATGGCATTTATAGGCGGACAAATGAGTTTGCCAAATCAAGTTTATAAAGTGATTGTTGGTCTTTGCCTGCTGTATGCTGCTTGGACTATCTTTGACAATGCCAACAAAACAGATGAAATTACTGTTAAGCCAGTTTCAAAACCAATACTAATGTTATTAGGAATGAGCTTAGGCTTTCTTTCGGGGCTTACAGGAGTTGGTGGCGGGATATTTTTAAGCCCGATTTTATTGTATTTTGGCTGGGCTAAAACTAAAGTAATTTCAGGCGTTGCGGCTGCATTTATTTTAGTCAATTCAATTTCTGGTCTGTTTGGCGTGTTAAGTAAGTCACTGACATTTCCGGCAGGCTTGCTTTATTGGGCGTTCGCGGCTGTAATTGGTGGATTAATTGGCGCTGAGTTCGGTAGTCGAAAATTATCAAATCCTACGATTAGAAAGTTACTAGCGCTAGTGCTAGTACTTGCAGGTGGGAAAATGCTGACAGTCGTTTTGTAAATAATAGCTTTGGAATTTAATGCGATTTACGGCTATGGATTGTATTGAAACAATCTAAATTCTTCGCGTCTATCATTCAGACGTTTACCACTCCATATAAGCTTCCAGTCTGCATTTGGTTCAACTTTCAACTGGCCTTTTTCATCTTGAATTAAATATAAATCACAATTAAGGCTTTGCTCAATTTCATACGGAAGTGTTTTTACATTGACATAGTAATGTAATAAATCACGCTGACTTTCACCTAAATGCCTACTGCTAATGCATGAATATTGTTTAGGCAGTGCATGTTTAAGCTTTGTGAAAACAGCGCTATAACTACGTGCTGAATCAATCATTGGCAGCCACAATGTCATCAGCAAGGTCCAGACACAGGTCATGCCAATAGCCCAGTTAGTTGCGCTGGAACGGTTAGAGTGTTGCGAGCGAAATATAGCGAATATCCAAATTAGGCTGACAGCAGTTGCTAACACAACTGCAATAAAGCTGAAATTGAGTTGTGGTAGACCAGACAAAAACACTAGCCGCTCTTTGATTTTAGCAGGGCTGCCAGTCATCATAGCAATCCAGCCCAGCCAGATAAGACTGCTCATCAACCCAAATAGAATCAGCCCAAACCAATTAAGTGCGCCTGCAGTACCGCGTTTTAAGGTTTCAATGCTACCACCCGCCATGGCAGTTAGCGGAATTAATAATGGCAACGCAAAAATATCTTTACGCTCTGCACCAAAACCAATCAGTACCCAAGCGACTAGCGTAAAAGTGAGAATCAACTGAAATCTTGATTTACTCAGTAATTGCGCACGATAGCGCCAAGCTCCCCAAATGGCTAGCGGCAAAGCTGGCCAAGCGTACCACAGTAATGTATTCAGAAAATAAAGATGATACGAGTTATTGAATTGCGCGATTGATTGCTGCCACCAAACATTAAAAAGGTCGGGGTGGAAGATCATACATAAAACAGGCCATATCGCTAAGAATGGACTGGCAATTGCAACAGCTAGGGCAACCAGATGTAAGAAGCTTTTGCTGCGCCAAAAATTGAATAGGCATGGCAGTATTAAGCATGTAGCCAAAAGAATGGATAAAGGCAGTAACCCAGTGGATAAAAAGCTGACAATTAAGCCAAAAGCCAGTAAAACACTGGCTCGATAGGGTCGCCTTTTACTTAAAGCTAGCGCATAAAAGCCAGTCGCTAAACCAGTTAAGCTTGCGACGGCTGGCGTTAATGTATGTGCGCTGACAATTAAACCGAGCGAGCCCATAAATACAAATGTAGTTTGCCTCCCTATGCCTTTGTCCCATAATTCACGCCCCGCCATGCCTATCATCAACAGCGTAACTAGCATCCATAAACCAGTAGCAATGCGAGCTGCATCATGCATAGGTAATATTGGCTGCAATATTTTAGCCAACAAGGCTGCGCTTAAATAAAACAAAGGCGGGTCTACAATATTGGAGTTACCAGCAGAATGAGGTGCCAAATATTGGCTAGAATCCAACATGTTTTTGATAGTGCTAATGCTGTGTGATTCAAAAGGTTTCCAAGGCGCGTGACCTATTAAACCTATAAACAACCACACTGCACACAACACTAATAATAAATGCGTTTTTGCACGCTCACCAACGCGCGTAGGCGGGGTCGACATATTTCCTTGCCAGTCATGTTCTAAGTCGAAGCGCATTGATTGTCTTATTGAATTTATTTGCTTATTTTAGCACTGCTTATTTTGTAACTGCTTAAATTAATCAATTAAGAAATAGCTATTTGAATAAAACATAAACAGTACGAAATAAAAAAGGCAGCTAAGCTGCCTTTTTTTGCCAAACACAAGCAATAAACTACATGCCGTATTTTTGTTTGAATTTCTCAACACGACCGGCAGTGTCTAAAATCATTTGTTTGCCAGTGTAAAACGGATGTGATTTTGAAGAAACTTCGATCTTAACCAGCGGATATTCTTTACCGTCTGTCCACTTGATCTTGTCACGGGCTGCGATAGTCGAACGTGTAATGAAACTAAAGTCTGCACCGATGTCTTGGAACACTACTTCTCTGTATTCTGGATGAATTCCGTCTTTCATGATATAGCCTCGCTGTTTGGTTGCCGAAAGATACGGCAGTAATTAATTTGCACTAAAATTGCAATAGACGCGCATTATATTGAGTTTTGCATTGATGCGCAAGGCTGAATATTTGGCTTGTTTACAGGTTAACTATTAACCACGGCGCATACTATCAAAGAAATCGGCATTATTTTTAGTCGCCTTGATTTTATCTAACAAGAATTCCATTGCTTCCAAATCGTCCATTGGGTAAAGCAACTTACGCAGCACCCAAATTTTCTGTAATACGTCTTTTTCGATAAGCAATTCTTCTTTACGCGTGCCAGATTTGTTGACGTTAATAGCTGGATACAGACGCTTTTCAGCCATTTTGCGGTCAAGATGGATTTCCATATTGCCGGTACCTTTAAACTCTTCGTAAATCACATCATCCATACGCGAACCGGTATCGACAAGCGCGGTAGCGATAATGGTGAGTGAACCACCTTCTTCAATATTTCGTGCTGCACCAAAAAAACGCTTAGGACGTTGTAAAGCATTTGCGTCTACACCACCCGTTAATACCTTGCCAGAAGAAGGAATAACCGTATTGTAAGCGCGGGCTAAACGGGTAATGGAATCCAGCAGAATCACCACATCTTTTTTATGTTCAACCAAGCGCTTGGCTTTTTCCAGCACCATTTCTGCTACTTGCACATGGCGAGTCGCGGGCTCATCAAAGGTTGAAGCAACCACTTCGCCTTTTACTGAGCGCGTCATTTCAGTCACTTCTTCAGGGCGCTCATCAATCAGCAGCACAATCAGAATTACATCGGGATGGTTGGCGGTAATGGCATGCGCGATATTCTGCATCATCACTGTTTTACCGCTTTTGGGACTGGCAACTAACAAGCCACGTTGCCCACGGCCAATCGGCGCAATCATATCAATCACGCGACTGGTGATATTTTCTTCACCGCGGATGTCGCGCTCTAAAGTCAGTGGAATTGTTGGGAAAAGTGGAGTTAAGTTTTCAAACAGAATTTTATGCTTGGTATTTTCTGGCGCTTCACCATTTACCTGATCAACTTTTACCAACGCAAAATAACGCTCACCATCTTTAGGCGTTCGGATCTCGCCCTGAATACTGTCACCTGTGTGTAAATTAAAACGCCTGATTTGCGAAGGTGAAACATAAATATCATCCGGTCCTGCAAGATAAGATGTATCTGGTGAACGCAAAAACCCAAATCCATCTTGCAGCACTTCTAGTGTGCCGTCACCGAAAATACTGTCACCTTTTTTTGCTTTATTTTTTAAAATAGCAAAAATTAAGTCTTGCTTGCGCATACGACTTGCATTGTCAATTTCGTTGGTAATTGCCATTTCAACGAGTTCAGTGACAGGTAGGTGTTTTAAATCAGATAAATGCATGAGAGAACTCTCTAGAAGTGGCTAACTATGTGGTTGTATAGGTGATGAGTGATAAGGATGTGCTGATAAAAAGTCTAGTTTCTGATCAAATGGCTAGAAACTAGACGGTAGATTAAAGCTTAATAATGAGTTTAGATGTTGCTATCAATAAATGCAGTTAATTGAGATTTCGACAAAGCGCCCACTTTAGTGGCTTCAACATTGCCGTTTTTAAATAACATTAACGTTGGAATGCCGCGAATGCCATATTTTGGTGGTGTTTGTTGATTATCATCAATGTTTAATTTAGCCACTTTTAAGCGACCTGCATACTCTTTACTAATATCATCTAAAATTGGCGCAATCATTTTGCAAGGCCCACACCATTCTGCCCAATAATCTACCAAAACGGGAAGAGAAGACTGCAATACTTCCTGCTCAAAAGCTGCATCGCTTAAATGGGTAATGTTTTCGCTCATGTTGACCTCGGTGTAGAAATTTGACAGTTGACTGAATGCTGTACGATAACTTAAAGATGAAGATTATTTTTGATAATTAAATAGCGTCATTGAACGTATTTTCAAATAATTAACAAAAATATAATTAAACTTTATAAGCGCGGCGATTGTAATATATTCAGTGTTAACTAATTTTTATAGCAATAGTATCTAGTATAACAATAGTAATTGATTTATATCAAGCTGTATTGAAAGCGCTCAAAGCTCGCAGTGCGCTCTACTAATTGAGTGAGTTGCACGTTACTTACGCTGTTGTTGTGGTGAAGTTCAAGTGTACTACCCGTTTTGCATAATCCAACAGCGGCAACAATGCTGGCAGCTTGTTTTAATGCAGGTAATTCAGGTAGTAATAATGCTTCACTTTCTAGTGCACTATTTTCTGCACGAATGCTAACGGCTGTTGCACTGGGTGAAATAAGCTGTAAGCCAACATCTAATTGTTTTAAATCATTCACATTTGCCCATCGTAGCACCGCGACTTCCCAGGTTTTTGTGCCATTATCTTTCATTGCAACTACATCGCCAATTTGTGCAGTGGCTTGCGAAGAGTTGAATTTACGCAGGGCATAGCCACCAGCGCTTACATTTAAAACTTGCCAGCGAGAAGGCTTGTATATGCCATTATTACCTAAGCCGCTCATACCTTGATGATTGCTGAAACCCGATCCGGCATCGCGAATTAAGTGATGTGTAGTGTTAATGCCAATACTTAACTCTACACCGTCACTTTTTTTGCTTCTGGAAAATAAACGTTGTGGTGTTTTGCCGTATTGTTTAATGAGGTACGCCAACAAATCTTCAAAGTGCGATTCGATAGCGTTTAGCGGCATACTGCCATCATTAGGTAAAATACCTTCTTGCAATAATTTAATATGCTGATGAATTTGCCTAGCGAGATTGACTGTGACAAGCAAAATATCAGTGCTTCCATCAGGAATCGCTTTGTTTTTAACAAATGCGGTTGGTGCTTTATTGCCATTTAGCGAGACTAAAAATACACCGGTTGGATTTTCAATAAATCCTAACGGTCTTAACTCTGCGTGATGTGCAATATTACCCAAGTAGGCATCCACTTTGATAATGTCTTGGTTGGCTAAATGTTGTGGATTAGCCAAATTAAGCAATAGTATTTGGATATAAATCAGATTAACAGAGCTGGAATGAGCGCTTGTATAATGCTCCGCAACTGGCAGTTTTTCAGCCGATTGTTGCAGTGCGCAATAATACAATTGATGCAACTCACCCCACAATGCAATCGGTGTGCTGGCGTAAGTCAGGTGGTGGATCAGCGCAATTTCCTTGCAAGCATGGATAGCGCGTTGAATCACCAGTGCAGTGGTTTTGCCACTATTTAAATTCAGAATTTTATTTTGCAAATCAACCAGTGCAAATTTATAGCCAAACGCAAACTCTTGCCACAATTGCTCAGCCGCACTGGCAAAAGCTTGTTCATTTTTTGAAATGGGTAAGCTGGCTTTGCTAAAATGCGGAATTAAATCCTGATAAACCTGAATGGCCGCTGGACGGTAAAGCTCAAGCGCATTTAAGCGATTAGAAAATGCAACTTTTTGACTATTAATAATTTGCAGCTCTTCAATTAGATCAGTCGCTGCTCTAATTGGATCGCCAAAAGGGAGATTTTGTATAAACTCATTGATTTTATGCGCGCGTGTTTCAGCCAGCAAAATTGGATTAATATCTAGATTTGGTAGCTTAAGACTAATCGGCATATAAACTCCATACAATACTCAATATTAAGAGTTAATTTGAAATTTGTCACCTTAATTTG
>JAZKEJ010000014.1:26117-30212 GCA_040387095.1 Pseudomonadota bacterium
GCATTGGCACAATATAAAGGCAAATGGGTAATCGTTAACTACTGGGCAACATGGTGCCCGCCGTGTTTGGAAGAAGTGCCTGACTTAGTGGCTTTGTATGACAGCCGCAAAAATAAAGATGTCATGCTGCTGGGTGTGGTGTTTGACTATAAAGATACTTCTGAAGTGGCAGAATATGTAGATGATATGTTGATGTCGTATCCGATTGTGTTAGGCGATGACGACGTAATTAAGCAGATTGGCAGTGCGGATGTGATGCCAACTACTTACATTTATAATCCACGCGGTGAACTGGTTAAAACAAAGCGCGGGCTGGTGACTAAAGCTTATCTTGAGAATTTTATTGCGAATACCATGTTAAAAAAACCTTAACGAAAATTTTATTTCAAAATAGGCGTTAAGGTTAGAATACCTACACTAATGTTTAAGCTAAGTAAGGGCAGCGATGCTGTTACCATCCGCATCCAAAATGTTGAGCTGATTTTCTTCTGCGAATTGCATCAGTTGAGCAAAACCTTCAGGGCTGCTATCTTTTAAGCGCATATCCACCGCTAAGCAGCGTACACCATTCATCACTTTTGGTTTTAAATAGGGCGAATACACCAGTTTTTTATCAGAGCCGAAACTAGCATAAGTGCTGCAAGTTCTGTCTACCCAGTCACTCGGACGAAATGGCTTTCCTGCACGAGTCAGGCCTTCAATAATAATTTCCACTATTTTTTTTGTCATTTTTGCCGCTTTAGAATATTCTTTAAATTCTGGTTAATCTTAAATATTAAAACTGTCAAATTAATCCAAGTACTCGAACACTTTGACAACTTTGCTGACGCCATCAGTGTTGCGTGCGATTTCTACAGCGGCTTCGCCTTCTGCTTGCGTGACAAGACCCATTAAATAAACCACGCCGTTTTCAGTCACTACTTTAACGTAATTGGCTGGGAATTTATTTTCAGTCAGAAATTTCGCTTTTACTTTAGAAGTAATATAAGTATCGTTACTACGTGAGCCAATAGTAGCTTTAGGGGCGATTACAATTTCATTGGTCACTGCACGAATATTATCTATTTCTTTCATTAAAGAAGCGGCTTTGGCTAAACGTTCCGCGTCAGGCACTTCGCCTGTTAACAATACATTGCGGTTAAAACTAGTCACATTAACATGTGCCTCTTCGCCCAAATTGCTTTCCATTTTATTGTTCGCTTTAATCTCAATGCCTTGATCTTCCACAAAAAAGCCAGAAGTGCGTCTATCGGCCGCTACCACGCCGCCTGCAGCTGCACCGCCAACTACGACTGGTACGCAAGCGGCTAGTTGGCTCACGAATACGGTGGTTAACAAAAGTTTAGTTGCTATATTCATTGCATACTCCAAATAACGATTAATTTTTGCGAATCATACGCCCTTTATGCGTCAAATGCATTACGCACCCATTTAATGGATTTTGCGTCAATGGAATGCATTAAGACTGCATCAAAGCGACATTGACTTTCGCCATGTGTTTGTAAATAGTGCTGCGCAGTTAAGATGAGTTTTTGCTTTTTTTGTGTGGTGATACTCATAGCCGCGTCGCCAAATTGCTGGTTAGTTCTCAATCGTACTTCAATGAATACCAAGGTTTTGGCATCCATCATAATTAAATCTATCTCACCAAAACGGCAATGATAATTTTGCGCTATCATTTTAAGTCCATGGTTCAGCAAAAAAGTTGCAGCTAATTTTTCAGCTTCTAATCCTGCATTGTTTTGATTCATTTTCATAGGTTTTAGCTGAAACAATTATTCGAGTTTTTTAAATGCTTTTTAGGTGATTGCAATGGCTTTGGCTTAAAATTACATAATGAATGATTTAAAAGCAACTGGCATATTATATGTGGTGGCAACACCAATCGGCAATTTGGGTGATATTACTTTACGCGCGCTGGAAATATTAAAGTCAGTCGATGCGATTGCTGCGGAAGATACACGCCACACATCGGGCTTGTTGTCGCATTTTGACATCTCAAAAAAATTAATCGCGGTGCATGAGCATAACGAGCATCAATCGGCTGAAAAATTATTATTGCAATTAAAAGCCGGTGAAAACATTGCCTTGGTTACCGATGCGGGTACGCCTGGTATTAGCGACCCGGGCGCGGTTGTGGTGAATTTTGTGCATAAATCTGGTGTTAAGGTAGTGCCAATTCCTGGCGTAAGCGCAGTCATTGCAGCATTGTCTGCTTCTGGTATCACGCAAAACGGTTTTTTGTTTCACGGCTTTCTCCCTGCCAGCGGCGCGGCAAGACGAAAAGTATTGGAAGTGTTAAAAACACAAGCGGTTACTTTAGTCTTTTACGAAGCGCCGCATAGAATTGTGGAAAGTATTATCGATATGGCAAACGTTTTGGGTGCGGAACGTCGCGTTACTTTTGCCAGAGAGTTAACCAAGACTTTTGAAACAATTTACAGTTGCGAATTAAGTCAGGCAGAAGCATGGTTAAAAAACGATACGAATCAGCAGCGCGGTGAATTTGTGCTGTTGGTTGAGGCGGCGGCAGTAAAAGTGGCTGAAGAATTCTCAGAAGAGGTTGTGCGCGTACTAAAATTATTGCTTACCGATTTGCCGCTTAAGCAAGCCGTAAAGCTGGCGGCTGAAATTACTAATGAAAAGAAAAATGACCTGTACGAGTTTGCGCTCACTTTAAAAAATGCCAAGCTTTAAAAGCCAAATTAAGAATTCGAGATAAAGAAACTATCTAAAAATGACCATTCCACAAACGTTAACTATTACACGCCCAGATGACTGGCATTTGCATCTTAGAGATGATGCTGCACTTAAAGCGGTTTTGCCAGATACTGCGCGTCAATTTGCGCGTGCAATTGTGATGCCAAACCTGCGTCCGCCTGTCACTACAACTGCATTGGCTATTGCCTATCGACAACGTATTTTGGATGCACTACCAGCAGGTTCGAGTTTCGAGCCACTCATGACTTTGTATTTGACTGACAACACGACAGCCGAAGAGATTGCGTTAGCAAAAGCCAGCGATATTGTGCATGGCGTTAAGCTTTATCCTGCAGGCGCCACGACCAACTCAGATTCTGGCGTCACCAATTTAGGTCTCTGTGTGAGTGCGCTTGAAGCAATGCAAAAATTGGGCCTGCCTTTGTTGGCGCATGCAGAGGTGACTGACGCCGATGTGGATGTATTTGATCGCGAGCGCGTGTTTATTGAACGCAACATGATTCCCTTGCTCAACAGGTTTCCAGCATTAAAAATTGTGTTTGAACACATTACGACTAAAGACGCGGCAGATTTTGTAACTGAATCGCCCAGTAATGTTGCTGCCACCATCACTGCGCATCATTTATTGATGAACCGCAATGACATGTTTAAAGGCGGAATTCAGCCGCATCATTACTGTTTGCCCATTTTAAAACGCGAAGAGCACCGTGTTGCTTTAGTCAAAGCAGCAACTTCTGGCAATGCTAAATTTTTCTTAGGCACAGATAGTGCGCCGCATGCCAGACATACCAAAGAAGCGGCTTGCGGCTGTGCAGGCATGTATACCGCCCATACAGCGATGGAGCTTTATGCCGAAGCATTTGAGAATGCAAATGCGCTGGATAAATTAGAGGGTTTTGCCAGTTTTTATGGTGCTGATTTTTATGGCTTGTCACGTAATACGGATCAAATAACGCTGGTGAAAGAGAGCTGGAAAGTGCCACACAGTTTGCCGTTTGATGGTGATGTATTGGTACCGCTCAGGGCAGGACAGATTTTGCAGTGGAAATTACAAAAAATTAATCACAGCAGCATGTTAAAATAGCATTGAAGCTGGCCAGACAGTCGCCGCCTAACTTGTTAGGGGGAGGAAAGTCCGGGCTGCATAGAGCAGGATGACGGCTAACGGCCGTACGCTGAAATTTTTGTGGCGAAAGTCACAAAATATAAGGCGCTGAATAGGGCCACAGAGACGAGTAAACACTTTCGGGTGTGGATGTGAAACGCGGTAACCTCCATCTGCAGCAATATCAAATAGGCTGGCGCTTTTACGCAAGTAAATAGGGCGTGGCTCGCGCTGCCAGCGGGTAGATAGCTTGAGCGTACAAGTAATTG
>JAZKEJ010000015.1:0-34427 GCA_040387095.1 Pseudomonadota bacterium
CATGCTGGATTAGCATGGCTTTTTTATTGCAAATCGTGATTAAGCTTTCAGGCTACTCACATCATCCACCACCGCCGCAAATAAATCTCTTACAGCGGCCAACGCGCTATCGTGCATGGTTTGTGCTTCAATCACTTTGCCTTGTGCACCGATTAAACTGCGGGTGGCGCAAGCGCTGGCGACTATGGTTGGTTTAAAGCCCAGATTAAAAGCACCGCGCGCGGTGGAATTAATACACATATGCGTCATAAAACCGGCCAGGACGATATCTTCAATGCCTAAAGCTTTTAATTTTGCTTCTAAATCGGTATGCCAAAATGCATTAGGGTAATTTTTAATCACCACTGCTTCACCATTTTTTGGCGCCACTTCTGCTGAGATCGCGCCAATATCCGTAGTCACATCGTATGGCGTTCCCACACCGGCATCATGCTGAATATGGATAACGGGGATTTTTAAATCGCGCGCCATACTTAACAACTTTTGCGCCTCTAAAATCGCCGGTTCTACATTGGTTAACTGCATCACGCCGCGGCGATAGGTGTTTTGGCAATCCACCATAATCAATGCTGAATCTTTCAAGCTGGCGTGGTTAAAGCCCATGCCCGTTATCTCACGTAAAGTTTGCGATGCTTGCGTCATTTTATTTTCCTTGTGATGATGTATTGATTACCTAGTGTAAGGTCGCTTTTTTACTAGCTTATGGCAGGCTTTTGCGCGAAAATACTAGCTAAAATTAAATCCTGTAAAAAATCACTTTAAAATGAATCTACACGAATATCAAGCCAAATCTTTGCTACAACTTTATGGTTTGCCAACGCCTAATGGCATAGTCGCAAATTCACCAGAATCAGCACTCAATGCAGCCGAAAAAATCGGCTCAAAAGCGTGGGTGGTCAAAGCGCAAATTCACGCCGGCGGCCGTGGTAAAGCAGGTGGCGTTAAGCTGGTTAAAACTTTAGCGGAAGTGGAATCTACAGCATCGGCCTTGTTAGGCAAGCAATTAATCACCTACCAAAATGCGCCCGACGGCCAAATGGTGAGCCAGGTATTAATCGAAGAAACCTTGCCAATCGCGCGCGAATTGTATTTGTCGATGCTGGTGGATAGAAGTTTAGAGCGCGTTGTGGTGGTTGCATCATCGGCTGGCGGCATGGATATTGAAGAAATCGCTGCCAATCATCCCGAACAGATTCTGCAGGAAATTTGCGACCCATTAAACGGTTTGGTGGATTATCAGGCACGCAATTTGGCCTTTAAATTAGCGTTAAGTGGCGAGCAAATCGCTGCGTTTACCAAGTTATTAAAAGGCTTGTACAAACTATTTAAAGAAAACGACCTGGCTTTATTGGAAATCAACCCGTTAATCGTTACCACGGACGGCAAACTGGTTGCGCTGGATTGCAAAATGAGCGTGGATGACAATGCGCTATATCGCCAAAAAAACTTGAGCGCACAACGCGATTGGTCGCAGGAAGATAGCAAAGAAGCGGTCGCGCATGCAGCTGGGCTGAATTATATCGCGCTAAATGGCGATATTGGCTGCATGGTGAATGGCGCCGGTTTGGCGATGGCGACCATGGATTTAATCAAATTGCATGGCGGCATGCCCGCCAACTTTTTAGATGTGGGCGGTGGCGCATCGGCAGAAACCGTGACAAAAGCGTTTAAAATTATTCTGGCTGATAGCAACGTTAAGGCGATTTTAGTGAATATTTTCGGCGGCATTATGCGCTGCGATATTATTGCAGAGGGCATTATCACCGCGGTGAAAGAAGTCGGTATGACGATTCCCGTTGTCGTCCGCTTGGAAGGTACAAACGTTGATTTAGGTAAGCAAATGTTACGTGAAAGTGGTTTAAATATTATTTCAGCAGAAAACTTAACCGATGCTGCAAAACAAGCTGTGCTGTCAGTCAAAAATCAAGCAGTTAAAAGTCAGGCGGCAAAATAATGGCGATTTTAGTCAATAAAAATACCAAAGTTTTGTGCCAAGGTTTTACCGGTAAACAAGGTACATTCCATTCTGAACAAGCAATTGCATATGGCACCAAAATGGTCGGTGGTGTTACGCCAGGCAAAGGCGGTCAATTACATCTTAAGCTGCCAGTGTTTAATACCATGCGCGAAGCAGTACGCGAAACGCAAGCCAATGCCAGCGTAATTTATGTGCCGCCGCCTTATGCAGCTGATTCGATCTTAGAAGCGGCAGATGCGGGCATTGAGCTGATTGTATGTATTACCGAAGGCATTCCCGTTTTGGATATGTTAAATGTGAAAGCGGCATTAAAAGCCAATGGTACAAAATTAATCGGTCCAAACTGTCCTGGTGTGATTACCCCTGACGAATGCAAAATCGGTATCATGCCTGGCAGTATCCATCTGCGCGGAAAAGTTGGCGTAGTGTCGCGCTCAGGCACGCTGACTTATGAGGCCGTACATCAAACTACCGCGCTGGGTTTAGGTCAAACCACCTGCGTGGGCATTGGTGGTGACCCGATTAAAGGCTTAAACTTTATTGAATGCTTAACATTATTTGAAGCTGATCCAGAAACCGAAGCGATTATTATGGTGGGTGAAATTGGTGGCAATGATGAAGAAGCGGCGGCTGATTTTATCAAATATCATATGAGCAAACCCGTTGCCGCCTATATTGCAGGCTTAACCGCTCCGGCTGGCAAACGGATGGGACATGCAGGCGCGATCATTTCAGGTGGCAGCGGTCGTGCAGAAGATAAGATTACAGCACTTGAAAATGCAGGCTGTGTGGTGGCGAGCTCTCCTGCTGGCTTGGGTGAAGCGGTGGTTAAAGCCATGCAGTTAAAAGCCTCTAGTTAAACAAGTCACTTAAAATAGAAAAGGTTATCAACTCTTGAAAATGGTTAAGCTGAAATCAGCAACTTTCATTGTTTTTTTATGGTTAAGTATCGCAACATCGCTGAGCTTTGCGGAAGATGTGCCTTATTTGTTAACCGCTTCATCCAAAGGTGATGTAGTAACCGTAAAAGCACTATTAGAGAGTGGCGCAAACGCAAATACCAAAGATGAAAATGATATTACCGCGCTGATGTATGCCGCGCGCAAAGATAATGCGGATGTAGTAACAGCCTTAATGAATAAAGGCGCTGCGATAGATGCCAAAGATAAAGGCGGCTGGACTGCGCTGATGTTTGCCGCCAAGAAAAATCATGTTGCCACGGTAAAAGTGCTGCTTGAAAAAGGTGCTGACCCAAAAATCCGTGATGAAAGCGGCTGGAGTGCGTTTGGCATGGCGGCCACTTCGGGCTATTCTGAAGTGGTTAACCTGATGATTCAACATGGCGTAGACCCTAATGCTAAAGCTGATGATGGGAAATCTGCGCTGATGTATGCAGCCAAAAGTGGCGATGTTCCAACCATCCAATCATTGATGTCAAAAGGTGCAAAACCGAATGCAGGTGACCGATTGGGCGTGACGCCGTTGATGTATGCTGCCCGTGAAGGCCATGCGCCAGCGGTTGCTTTTATGCTGGATAAAGGCGCAAAAGCAGATGTACAAGATGAATCGCACTGGACGGCGTTGACTTGGGCAATTAAGAAATCGCAATTTGAAACGGCTAAAGTGTTAATTGAAAAAGGTGCCGATGTAAATCACAAAGATTCTGAAGGCACCTCATTATTACAATTAGCGGTTGATGCTGGTTCTGCAGAGCTGGTGAAGCTATTACTTGCGCACAATGCCAACATAAAAGTGCGCGATAAATATGGCTTAACCGCTTACGTTTACGCACTTAAAAAAGGCGATAGCGAAATCGTTAAGCTGATCAAAGATGCCGGTGGAAAGTACTAACGTGCTCAAATCCATCCAATGAAAATCGCTTTAGCGCAAATTAACTGCATGGTTGGCGATATTGCTGGCAATGCCGACAAAATTCTAGATTATGCACATCGCGCCTGTAAAGCAGGTGCTAGCTTAATCGTAACGCCCGAGCTGGCTTTGTCTGGTTACCCGCCAGAAGATCTATTGTTTAGAGATGATTTCAATGCCGCTTGCGAGCGCACGCTGCAAAAAATCGCTCACTCTCTACCCAACATCACCTTATTAATTGGTCATCCACATCAAGAACATGGTCAGATGTTTAATGCTGCTTCTGTGGTTGAAAATGGCAAAATTACTGCTACCTATCATAAACAATGTTTACCTAATCACAGCGTATTTGATGAAGAGCGTTATTTCAAAGCCGGCAGTAAGCCATTAGTTTTTGAACATTTGGGCAGCAAGATTGGTGTGATGATTTGTGCAGACGGCTGGGAATCTAACCCTGCAATTAGCGCCAAGTTAATAGGTGCAGAAATAATCTTGTCATTAAATGCCTCGCCTTATCATATGGATAAACTTATAACGCGCCATGAAGTGCTGGCAGAGCGTGTCAATGAAACAGGTTTGAGCATCGTATATGTTAACTTGGTGGGCGGTCAGGATGAGTTAGTGTTCGATGGCGGTTCGTTTGTGCTGGATAACACAGGAAAAGTGACGCAACAATTACCTAACTTTGTTGAAAGCTTAAGTTTTGTAGAGTTTGTGCATCATCAGCCACAGCCGAACAGCATTAGCCCCGCACTAAGCCTTGAAGCGACGGTATACCATGCGCTTAAATTAGGCCTACAAGATTATGTGAATAAAAATGGCTTCCCAAGCGTTGTGCTAGGCTTGTCTGGCGGTATTGATTCTGCATTAACATTAGCAATCGCAGTAGATGCGCTGGGCGCTGAGCGGGTGAAAGTCATCATGATGTCATCTGAATTTACCGCCAGCATGAGCGTTGATGATGCCATTGAAATGGCGAATCTAGTCGGCGTAAAATACAGCCAAATACCCATTGAAGATTTATTTAACTTGTTTTGCGATACGCTTGCGCCAGAATTTGGCGATTTACCATTTGATACCGCAGAAGAAAACCTGCAAGCACGTATTCGCGGCATGTTGCTAATGGCTTTAAGTAACAAGTTTGGCAGTATTGTGCTGACTACTGGTAATAAATCTGAAATGGCGGTGGGTTACAGTACACTCTATGGTGACATGGCCGGTGGTTTTTCATTGCTGAAAGACGTACCAAAAACGCTGGTATATAAGCTAGCAGAATACCGCAACAGCATTTCACAAGTCATTCCAACGCGTATTATTACCCGCGCGCCAAGTGCAGAGCTACGTGCCAACCAGACTGATCAGGACAGCTTGCCGCCTTACGAAATTCTAGATGCGATTATGCAGGCTTATGTGGAAGATGATTTAAGTCGCCACACAATTATGCAACTGGGGTTCAGCGAAAAAGACGTGCTGAAAGTGACCAACTTAATTGACCGCAACGAATACAAACGCCGCCAGGCGCCAGTTGGCGTTAGAATTACACAGCGTGGGTTTGGAAAAGACAGGCGCTACCCGATTACCGCCAAATTAAAATTTGATGCTTGATTAAATGTATTCAATTGAATCAAAATCCAGATAAAATATCTGTATAAATGACAACGATTATTTGTTAAACCATTACTAGCCAGAACCAAAACAACTTGAGGGAGCGAACATGAAAAAAATTGAAGCAGTCATTAAACCGTTTAAGCTAGATGAAGTGCGTGAATCACTTTCTGAAATTGGTGTAAATGGTTTAACAGTGACAGAAGTAAAGGGTTTTGGCCGCCAAAAAGGTCATACCGAGTTGTATCGCGGGGCAGAATATGTAGTGGATTTTTTACCCAAAATTAAAATTGAGCTAGTGGTGACAGATGAAATGGTCGATGCAGCGGTGGAAGCGATTATCAAATCTGCCCATACAGGCAAAATTGGTGACGGCAAGATTTTTGTCAGCGCTGTTGAACAAGTGATTCGGATTCGTACAGGTGAAACAGGCGAATCTGCGGTTTAATCATAAATATACGATTTATCCCAAACAAACAAAAAATTCAATTCTTAACCAATTTTTGGTTGAGTTTACTTATTCACCGGGGTAGCTGAATTAATAAAAATTTTATAAAAAACGGCCTAATTGCCGCAGCAACGATGAATATCGCAGGTGTGATTATATTTTCACGTGCATTCACGAATAGCGCTATTGACAATGCAGACCCACTAGTAATGTCGAACTTCGGGCTTGTCATCATTGTGATATGGGGCTTGGCATATTTAAGTGCTACAACCATCACATCAAATATTAAATGGCTGATTGGTGTGTTCGCTTTAGAAAAACTTGTTTATATCTTGGTTTGGATAATGTGGCTTTCAGAAAACAGTGTTGCCCAACTTTATTCCAAAGATTTTTTTGCAGGTGTTTTTTATAGTATTTATGGCATAAACGATTTAGTATTTATGTTGTTTTTTGTGCGTGTTTTTTTATTTCTTCATATTAGTCGACATAGGGCACAATAGCCGTTGGCGCAACAATGTCTGTCATCGTCAAAACAGTCATCCTACTCACCATTTCAAATGTGTTTATGACGTTTGCATGGTATGCACACTTAAAAGAACTCAACAACAAACCTTGGATTATTGCCGCTTTAATTAGTTGGGGCATTGCGCTGGTGGAATATTTATTTCAAGTTCCAGCAAATCGTATTGGCTTTACGGTAATGTCATTGGCACAACTTAAAATACTGCAGGAAGTAATTACGTTAAGTGTATTTGTACCATTTGCGGTTTTTTATATGCATCAACCACTTAAGCTGGATTTTTTATGGGCGGGATTATGTTTATTAGGCGCGGTGTATTTTATGTTTCGCACATATAGTTAATCAACCTGCTTAAACTAAATATAAACTGCGCACGTAATCTAAATCTTCTTGCGTATCCACACCGCTCGCGGGCGCGTTTTTAGTAATCGTCACGCCGATTTTATAACCGTGATGCAATACTCTTAACTGTTCTAAACTCTCAATTTTTTCTAGTTCGATACTGGTTAACTGCGCGTATTGCTTTAAAAATCCTACACGATAGGCGTAGATTCCGATGTGGCGATGCGCTTGAATGTTGTTCTTATAAACCTCATCCCGCGGGTAAGGAATTGGGGCACGGCTAAAATACAGCGCATTGCCGTTTGCATCAATGACTACTTTAACAATATTGGGGTTTAGTAACGTCGCTTCATCGTAGATGGGATGGCAGGCAGTTGCCATCACGGCATCCGGGCTATTGGCTAAATGTTGCGCAACTTCTTGAATTAACTTTGGGTCAATCAGCGGCTCATCGCCTTGCACATTGACCACGATTTCGTCATCGGCCCAATTCAGTTTGTCAGCGACTTCTGCAATTCTATCCGTACCTGACGCATGATCGATACGCGTCATCACCGCTTTAATATTGTATTGCGCGGCGATGTGGCTGATTTTTTCAAAGTCGGTGGCAATCACTATTTCACTGGCGCCGCTTTTTGCTGCTTGCTCCGCCACGCGAATCACCATTGGCTTGCCAGCAATATCTAATAATGGCTTTCCTGGCAAGCGCATGCTGGCATAGCGGGCAGGAATCACTATTTTAAAAGTCACTCAAAATCCTATTAATTTTATCAGTTTGATTTATTGAGCAACTTTTTCGTTGCCGATCTTTTCATCAGGACCAATTTTCTCATCAGGACTTAGTTTTCGCGCTTCTTCCTCTAGCATCACAGGAATGCCATCGCGGATCGGGTAAGCTAATCGTGCCGATTTAGAAATAAGCTCATTATTTTTTTTATCAAAAATCAATGGCCCTTTGGTCACTGGGCACACTAAGATATTCAGTAATTTAGAGTCCATATTAATGCCTTTTTTCACTCAATTGGGTGTTAAGTTTAGTGTATCTAATGCTTATTTTTGTTGCAATTTTTGTACCAGCGATTGTATCAAATCGCCTTCAATATTTGCTTCTATTGGCAGTACCCAATAATGACTCCTGGCAAAAGATTTGCACTTTACCGCATCTTTTTCAGTCATCAATAAAACATCACATTCCATGTTGGCTATATCTATGGCTTTAAATGGATGGTGATCGTCAAAACTGGATGCCGAAAAATTTAACCCCAGCTGGCGCAAATGCTCAAAAAAACGTGCTGGCTTACCAATTCCCGCAATTGCCCTAATCGTTTGGCCTTTGAAATCTGAGACTGTGGCTTTCAAAGCAGGGTCTGCCAAGTTATAGAATTCAGCACCCTTGAATTGCATTAAGTAAGCATTTGTTACGTGAGGCTGATGAATTTTCTCTGTATCTTCATGACCGTTTTTAATCACTGCATAGACCGTTTGCAAGCGATTCATGGGTTCTCTTAGCGAACCTGCTGGCAGCAAACAAGCATGTTTTAAATAATTTTCGGCATCAATCACCGCAATTTCCACATCGCGCTGCAAGCGATAATGCTGCAAGCCATCGTCACTGATAATCACATTGCATTCTGGATGCATTTTAAGTAATTCAACGCCAACATGCACACGATCTGCACCGACCCATACTGGGCAATCGCAACGGTTGGCAATTAACACAGGTTCATCGCCGACTATTTTTGGGCTGCTGTCAGCATTCACAGCTATAGGTGATTTTGCACTACCGCCATAGCCGCGGCTGATAACGGCAGGCTGATAGCCAAGTTGTTTCAGATGCTGCACCAGCCACACAACGACGGGCGTTTTTCCGCTGCCGCCCACATGGATATTGCCGACAATAATGACGGGCACAGGCAGCGCATAAGACTTAAACAATCCCAAGCGATAAGCCCAGCGCCTTAACAAAGTAATCGACGCAAAAGTCCACGAAAGCGGCACTAGCACCAAATAAAAAAGTGCATTTTTTTTGCGCCAGGCGCGCTGTACCGTTTCTTGCGTAAGTACCATATTAATTATCTACCCTGCTAATCAAACTCTTTTTGATACAGCTTGCTGTAATAGCCATTTTTGCCTATTAACTCTTTGTGGGAGCCAGATTCGACAATCTTGCCATGGTCCATCACCAAAATCCTATCGGCATTTTCAATCGTGCTGAGTCGATGCGCAATGACAATCGTGGTACGTCCCTGCATTAGAGTATCCAGCGCAGCTTGCACAAACTGCTCCGATTCGGTATCCAAAGCACTGGTTGCTTCATCTAATAGCAATATTGGCGCATCTTTAAGAATCGCACGTGCAATGGCAATACGTTGACGTTGACCGCCAGATAAGCGCACGCCCCTATCCCCAATCTCATTTTGCAAGCCATCTGGTAACTGCTGGATAAAATCCCAAGCATGTGCTGCTTTGGCCGCTTCAATCACCTCTTGTTCCGTCGCATCACGTAACGCGCCATATGCAATATTATTAAAAATGGTATCGTTAAACAACACAATATCTTGGCTGACCAGTGAAAACTGGCTACGCAGATTTTTCAATTCCAACGCGCGGATATCAATACCATCCAGCAGGATCAGACCTTGCTGCAACTCGTAAAAGCGCGGCAGCAAATTGACCATGGTTGTTTTGCCACCACCAGAGCGTCCGACTAAAGCGAGTTTTTCACCCGGCTGGATGGTAAAACTCAGATTATCCAAGGCTAATTTTTTGGCATTGTCATAACGCAAACTGACATTTTTGAATTCAATTTCACCCTTGGCGTGCTGAATAATTTTTTCACCATCGTTGATTTCCGTTGGGCTATCAATCACATCAAATACGCTTTGCGCTGCAGCCAAACCAATCTGGAACTCTTCATTGGCAGCTGTTAAGTGCTTGATTGGAGTAATTAACATGAGCAATGCGCCAACAAATGCCGCGAACTCACCCGCTGTAAACCTCCCCATCGCGTAGTAAACCACTAATCCCAGCGCCGTTGCCGCCAGTAACTCGATTACAAGACTATTTAAGCCGGAAATACGCGTTAAGCGTAGTTCGATATGACGATTATTGCCGACAATTTTGGAGAATCGATTAAATTCGTATTCGCCTGCACCAAAGATTTTTACAATGCGCTGACCTGCTATCGCCTCTTCAGCCGCTTTGGTCATATCGCCCATGGATTCTTGTACGCGCTTGGCGCTTGCGCGCAGTTTCGGGGTCATTTTGCGCAAATAAAGCGCCATTAATGGTGTAACAATCGCAAAAATCAGGGTCAGTTTCCAATCCAGATACAACATATATCCGAGCAAACCGATTGCGGTTAATGCATCACGAATTACAGATAATGCGACGCGTGTAGAAACGACAGATAAGCGCTCTGTATCGTAAGTAAGTTTAGAAACCGTAACGCTAGAAGAGCCTGCATCAAAATAACTGACTGGCAGCAGCATTAGCTTTGTGAACGCTTCATTCCTAATGGCTTCAACCACATGACGTGCAATCCAGCGCATGTAATAAAGCGAGACAAAACCAGATAATGCCCTGATTGCCATCAAACCAAATAACATCAGCGGTAACTGGAAAATCTTATCGGGCGATTGTTTGACGAAGCCTTCATCGGTCACTTGCTTAATCAATGCCAAAAAGCCGGTATTGCTGGCGGACAATATAATCAAAGCTAAAATACTGATTAAGAAATAAGCTTTATATTTCCAAGCGTAACGAAATAAACGCAAATACAATAATTTTGCATTGGCAATATGTGGAATAGCTTCTTTTTTGCGTGAAGATCTCGACATTAATTGATCAGTCGAATGGAATGATTAAAACAAGCTCGCTTGAGTTTAAGATAAGACAATAAAATATAGATCAATATATGAACCAATAAATTTTAACGATAAATAAGCAATCAGCTTAAATTAAATTTAACTACCTGAACCGATCTGGGTAGCAAATGTAATGTGGGTATAATTTGCTAGCCTGGAAGCTTCCATCACGTTGACCACTGATTGATGCGTCGCTTTTGCATCGGCATTAATGACAATCGTAGGCTCTTTACCACCACCTACCGCTTTGGTAAGCGCAGCAGAAATCACGTCTACGCTTGCACTGCCAACTTCATTACCGTTAACCAAATAGCGGCCACTTGCATCCACTTCCACGGTAACGATAAGCGGCTTTTCTTGTGGAGTGCTGGCCTCAGCGGTTGGCAAATTAATTTGCAGTTCACTGGTGCGGGCAAAAGTCGCGCTTACCACCAGGAAGATAATAATCACTAATAGCACATCAATTAAAGGCACTAGGTTCATCTCTAGCTCTTCATGCCGCCTACCGCGTTGAAAGTTCATGTTTAACCTTTTAAATCAGTATCTTAAATAACTAACGTGTGCAGAAAATTATTTGCGCTCGCCGTGCAATATTTCCACCAATTTAATGGCTTGTTGTTCCATATCGACCAATAAGCCCTCCACTTTTGCGTGAAAATAGCGATAAGTGATCATCGCTGGCACTGCCACCACAATACCGCCTGCTGTATTGTAAAGGGCTACCGAAATACCGCGTGCAAATTGCGCAACATCGTGGCCACTATTGGTAAAAGAACCAAACAATTCCACCATACCAATTACCGTGCCCAGCAAGCCTAACAAAGGGGCAACTGTTGCAATAGTGCCTAAAGTCGGTAAGAACCGATCCAGCTTATGTGCGACTGCACGACCCGTCTCTTCAATGGCTTCTTTGGTAATCTCACGTGAATTTTTAGCGTTAGCTAAAGCGCTAGCGAACACTTCACCAAGCAATGAATGTTTTTCAAGTTTTGACAATGTGTCTTTTGTAATGCCGCCTTGATTTAGCCATTTTTGTACTTCCGGCAATAAATTATCAGGTGCTACCACCTCTCTGCGCAAGGCCCATGAACGCTCGCCAATAATAGCCAATGCAATAATTGAAGCGATAATTAAAGGCCAGATTGGCCAGCCAGCGGCCAGAATAATTTCCCACACAGCAAAACTCCTTATGTTTTAAAAAACTGCCACTACTTTAGCTTGAAGCTTGTATTTCAGCAAGTTCCAGTTTGACTAATTTGATGCATCCAAATCAAAATTTTCATGCCTGTCATGCCAGTATCGCGGCATAAATTGTCGCCAAGTATCTACTTTTATTGGCTGGTCCAGCTTAAAGTTTATCAAAACAGCACCGTTAAAATCCGAGCGGTATATTTTTGCGCCGCTATTCAAATAGCGTTTTTCTATTTCTGTTTTTGGATGTTTAAATCGGTTCAGGTAGCCAACCGTAAACACGGCATGTTTTGCGTTTACTGCCTGAACAAAATCAAATGTAGATGACGTTTTACTTCCATGGTGTGGCGCAATAATCACATCGCTTATCAGCTTATCCTGATCGTTATTAAGCAACTCCGCCTCTGCCTGTTTTTCGATATCTCCAGTCAAAAGAATACTGCCATATTGAGCAGTCACTTTAATCACGCAACTTCTATTGTTGTCTGTTGTTTCTGCGTTTTCATCATTTGTCTGGCTGGGATGCAACATTTCAAAACTAACAGCATCCCACTGCCAGCGCTGACCAGAAATACACTTGAAATGTTTTTTTGCTTGCCAATCTTTTGGCAAATCAAAAGAAGTTGCTACCCAGTCAACAGGCACTTGCGCCAATATTGAAGCCGCACCGCCGGTATGATCAATATCGTCATGGCTCAACACAAAGCCATCTAGTTTTTTAATTCCTTGCCCGCGTAAGTACGGCACTACAATTCGGCTACCCGCATCACTCTGCAAAGAATAGCGACTACCAGTATCGTACAAAAACGTATGATTTGCCGTTTTTATCACTACGCTTAAGCCCTGCCCCACATCTAATATGCTGACTTGCATTTCGCCTGTATTAAGCGCTTGCGGCTTAATAAAAAATAATGGCAAAAACAGCACCAAACCCAACCAGCGCTGCGGAAAACCGCGCGGCATTAACAGCCACAACGCACCCAAAACTGCAATGATCAATGCCCAGGCCAGTGGTGCGGGCTGTTGCCAAACCGCTATCGGTAGATTTGCCATCCAGTTCAAGCCCTGCATGCAAGCTTCCAATACCCAGTGCGCAGTTTGTAATACAAAATCGATTGGCAACAAACTGCCTGCAATACTCAGTGGCACAACGATTAAACTGATGACGGGAATTGCCAACGCATTGGCAAGCGGAGAAATAACGGACGCTTGCCCAAACATGACGATTAACAAAGGCAACAAGCCCAAGCTGATAGCCCATTGCGTTCTCAGCGCTTCAGATAACCAGTGACAAGCTTTTAATCTGCCGACACTGACATAAGCGATAAGCGCAACTGCAGAAAAGGATAACCAGAAACCTGGCGCAATCACTGCCCATGGATCAATCAGCACAACAACGATTAATGCAATAGACAATGCACGCGAAATCGCTAAGTTTCGCCCGAACAATAATGCCAATGCAAAAGCCATTAGCATAAATAATGTGCGCTGCGTGGGCACTGACAAACCAGCCAAGCAGGCATATAGCATTGCAACGATTAAGCCGATAATTGTGGCTGCTTTGCGGGTGGGAAAGAGCATGACTAAACTGGGGATGCGTCGCCAAAAAAATGCGGTCACAGCAAATGCCAAGCCTGCCAACATGGTGATATGCAGCCCAGAAATACTCATTAAATGATTGGTTCCTGACCGTAAAAACACGTTCCAGTCGGCCTGCGAAATCTGGCTGTCATCCCCTATCACCAGCGCACGGATCACGCCGGCATAAGGCTGATTAACAAGTGATTGTGAAATACGATTACCGATTTTTTCGCGAAAATGTTCGACGATATAACTGGACTTAAGCACAAAATTATTTAATTTTTTATAGTCACTTTTTTGGTTAATACTTCCGGTCGCGCGTATATTTTCACTTAATGCCCATGCCTCAAAGTCAAATCCATGTGGATTGTAAGTGGTGTGCGGTCGCTTTAATTTAACGGTAAATTGCCATCGTTCGCCTGCATGAAAAAAACTGTTGTCAAGTAATTGATTTTTTGAGTTCGCTATTTGATTATTTGGGTCAAAATGATTATTGCGATAAAAATTAAGCGAAATGTGCGCAGGCACTTTTAAGTTCCGGGTCGCGTCTTTAGTTAATATCTTTTCAACATCAAATTTAAAACGCTCACCGCGCTCGGTCACTTCGGGCAATGTGGCGATTACACCGACCAGCTCAATGCTTTTTTGCTGCCACTCGTTGGGTAATTCACTGTTCAATCTTAAATGCGCAAAGCTGGCAGCCCAGTAAAAACCTAATAAAATCGCGCAGATAAAAAAACCTAATCTGTGTAAATGCTTGATATTTTGTAAATTAAGTTGTGCGACATGCTGAGATTGAGCGACTTTAAAAGCAAAAAAAGCCATCGGTAAAATGGCTGAATAAACGTAAATACTAGGCAATGCAGGCTGTTGTTGCATCAACCAGGCCCCCAGTACAAAGCCAATTGCAAACGTGTTCATCGGCTAAATAAGCAGTTGCATTAATTAATCAAGCGTTTGCAGTTTGCCATCCACCAAACGATATTGGCGCTGCATTTTGGCGGCCAAACTCAAATCGTGTGTGACGACTACCAAACTGGTATTCTGCGCTTTGTTAATTTCCAGCAGCAGATCAAACACCAGGTTTGCGGTAACTCTATCCAGGTTGCCGGTCGGCTCGTCTGCCAATATACAGGCGGGTTTTGTTACCAATGCACGCGCCAGCGCGGCACGTTGCCGTTCACCGCCAGAAAGCTCGCCTGGCATATGCTCCAAACGATGGATTAATCCGACTTTAATCAGGATTTCTTTTGCGGCTTCTACTGCTTTGGCGCGTGGAACACGTCGAATCAGTAAAGGCATTGCGACATTTTCAATTGCGGTAAATTCTGGCAGTAAATGATGAAACTGATACACAAAACCCAAGCTTTGGTTACGCAATTGGCCTTTTTTAGTTTCGGATAATTGACTTAAATCTTGACCAATCAAAGCAACCGCGCCGCTAGTTGGCGCATCTAAACCGCCCAGCAAATGTAACAGCGTGCTTTTGCCGGAACCCGATGTACCGACAATGGCGATTTGTTCGCCTGCTTTTACTGTTAAATCGATGCCGTTTAACACCGCAACCTCTAAACCTGTGTAAGTTTTATTAAGCGCATTACACTGAATAATAGCGTCTTTAATTAAGTGATTATTCATATCTTAATGCCTCGGCAGGATTGATTTTAGAGGCTTTGTAACTAGGGTAAAGTGTTGCCAGCAGACTTAGCACAAATGACATGACGATAATCGTCATCACATCTGGCCACTCTACTTTCGAGGGTAAATCGCTGATGTAATACACATCTTTAGCTAAAAACTGCACCTGAAATACACTCTCTATAAACGGCACAATGGTGTCGATATTCAGCGCAATGAACACGCCCAGCACCGCGCCTAATACCGTACCAATTAATCCGATTAACGCACCTTGTACAATAAATATCCGCATAATACTGCTTGGGCTGGCACCAAAAGTTCGCATAATGGCAATATCTGCACGCTTGTCAGTTACCGCCATCACCAAAGTAGACACGATATTAAAAGCCGCAACCGCGACGATTAAGGTCAAAATAATAAACATCACGCGCTTTTCTAGTTGCACAGCTTTGAAGAAGTTGGCGTGTTGCTGCGTCCAGTCAGTAACAAAATAGCGGCTTGTGCCATTTTCACTTAAGCTTTGCGTTAATTGATATGACATCGCTGGCGCATCAAATAAATCATCCAATTTCAAACGCAAACCAGAAACATTATTGCCCATGCGATACAACTTTGAAGCATCGTCCATATGAATAAGTGCCAGGCCAGCATCATATTCATACATGCCAATTTGAAACAGGCCAACCAGCGTAAACTGCTTAATACGCGGCACCACGCCAGTTGGCGTAAATTGACCTTGCGGTGCCATTAATACCACTTTTTCGCCAATACTCACGCCCAACAAATGCGCTAAATCGGCGCCCAGCACAATATTAAATTCTCCAGCACGCAGATTGTTCAAACTGCCTGCCTTCATATGACGGCCCAAATCTGCCACATTATCTTCCAACTCAGGCAATACGCCGCGCACGATAGTGCCCTGCACACCTTGGCTATAACTCAACATGCCTTGTGCCATCACATAAGGCGCACTGGCTTTCACTTTTGGGTTGGATTTCAGCTGGCTGGCAAGTGCAGGCCAATCACTTAATTGATTATTGGCGCCAGTAATTTCCAAATGTGAAGCCACGCCCAGAATACGATTACGTAGCTCCGCCTGAAAACCGTTCATCACCGAAAGTACGACGATTAAAGCCGCGACGCCCAGCGCAATGCCGACCATACTGGTGAGTGAAATAAACGAAATAAAATGATTTTTGCGTTTGGCTTTGGTGTAGCGCAGTCCAACAAACAGTTCAAACGGTAGTTTTGATACGATTGTTGTCTTGATTTTTGATATTGGTGACATAAGCAGAATCTTAGCAGTTAAACCAGTTAAGATTCTAGTTTTTAGGCGGCTATTTTTACCTAGTAGTCAATTTGAGCGCACTGTTTTTGCGTGTTATTTTTTAAGTCTTAATTTAATGATTTGAAAGCCTTACACTAAATTATGAGCCTAGCCTTTCCATTTTAATTTCGATACTGACCCAATCACGCTGTTTTTGCAGCAATACACCAGCTTGAACAAGTTTATCTTTACCGTCCACGTGAATTACGTACTGACTGCCGCGCTTATACTTGTTTCTAGGTATAACCAACGAGGATTTATGTTTCAAAGCGTTTGCATTGGTAATCAGCATGCCAGAAAATGCATCTAACTGGCTGAAACTCACTTGATCGTCATCAACAAAATAGCCATGTGCTTCTGTTTCTTTATCCGCATCAACACGGGCGACTTTAATCGACTCTGCCGTTCCGCCCAACAGTGCAAAACCAGCTCTGTAAGTGCCATTTATCTGCTTACGCACACTTTTTATTTCAGCAATGATTAACCTATCTTTGCTATTAATAGTGGTGTAGCCGACTAGTTGACCTGGCTCTATCCAATCACTGATTTCTTTACCTAAATCCACAGCAAACCCGTCTTTACTTTCGTCCACCATCCACCAGTTTTCACTGCCAACACGATGATAACTAATGCCTGAAGAGAGGTTATTTTTGCGCTGCTGAGCCAGCTTATAATTAAACTTAATCTGCTGGTTATCCTCAACATTATTCAGTATCAAATTAGCGCTAATCGTAGCAAGGCGTATGCATATATCATCCAGGCCATGACTCACATTCAGCAACTGGCTATTTTTATGTCGCGTCGCTCTTCTGCGCTGACGTTCAAAGCCGTCAACACACCATTCTGCACGTAGTTTTTTAAACAGTTTAACCACTACCGATGTTGGTGCAACTTTATCTAAACCAAATTCTGTTAACGGCTTTTGTGTGGCAACCGCACATAAATAGGCTTCAATCCTATCCACAATACGGGTTGTTTTCCAAAAGCGATAATCCGCATATTTTTCAACTGCACGGATTCGCTCTGGGCCTTTGTCAGCTTCTAAATTGATAAAAAACTGTACTTTATCTTGACGATATCGATTCAAAATTAATGGATTGGACGCCCAAATCTTTAGTATTTGTTCGGCTAATTGAATCTGCAAACGGCTGTAATGACCTTTATGCAAAGTATCCATCATAAAACCTTGTTTTAAAATGGTCGCAATGCTGGTTTCTTTTCGATGAAAGCTATACAAGAATAAATTTTTGTTCATCATCGCCAGATTTTCAGCAAGTCTGATGACATTATGAACAGTCGACCACATGCCAGATGGCGCTGGCTGATCGTCGAAATAACGCCATTTCGCCATGGTAAAAGCCGCATTCAATAAACGACATAAAATCAAATTGATTTTATCTTCAGCCAAAACAACTTTGCCCTGACTTTGGTAGCAGGCCAGAAACTGAGTGTACGCTACGTACAATTGTCGATAATACAAGTAAGCGGCATTGTAAATATTGTTCTCTGCCTTTTTGTTAATTCTCAATACAGTCAGATACTTATGCGTTTCTTTCTTAGCGTAAAGATTGGTGTTTTTATCAATTTGCAGTACTAATTCGATTTTATATTCGGCATCTTCCATCGAATCAAATTGGATTTTAGATAGTTGCTGTCTGGTTTCTATCAGCACGTCCAGCTCGGCCATTGCTGGCAAAGTGTTTAACCAGCCAAGCGTTTTCTGCATATCTTGCTGCTGAAAAATCGACTGAATTTTGTTTATAAACACTGACAACATATTGCAAACCTAACTGACTGTAAAATGACTTAAATGAGCTATTTGCAAAATGCGTACCAATGTTAAATTGTTTTTTCAGATTTGAATAATATTAAATAATACTGGTTGTTAACCGTTAGTTAAACTGAACTGTTAAAATAATGAGATGTTTACAGGAATTATTCAAGCAGTAGGCCAGATTGAATCATCAACCAAAGTGGGTGATGATATGCAGTTAGTGATTTACGCCCAAAATTTAAGCTTAAACGATGTAACTGTTGGTGACAGTATTGCCGTTAATGGCGTTTGTTTAACAGTTACCGAAAAATCTCATGCCCATTTTCATGTCCATGTTTCATTAGAAACGCTTAAAGTAACCGTTGGTCTGGACCAGCCACAATCCGTTAACTTGGAAAAGGCTCTGCGTTTAAATGACAGGCTTGGTGGTCATTTGGTGAGCGGTCACGTGGATGGTGTCGGTGTCGTCGAATCTTTTACTGATTTGGGCGATTGCTGGACTTTAACCGTTAAAGCGCCAAACGCGCTATCCAAATATATCGCCAAAAAAGGCTCAATCTGTGTCGACGGCGTCAGCCTAACGGTGAATAGTGTTGAAAAAGATGCGTTTAGTATGAATATTATCCCACACACTTTACAACACACGACCTTTCACCAGCTTAGCGCAGGCAGCCGCGTGAATCTAGAGATTGACCAAATTGCGCGCTATGTTGAGCGCATGACAGAATGGACAGAAGAACAAAGTGAAGAGGCCAAATAATGCCATTAAAATCCATTAGCCCCATCACCGAAATTATTGCCGATATTAAAGCCGGTAAAGTTGTTATTTTAGTCGATGATGAAAACCGCGAAAATGAGGGTGATTTTGTCATTGCGGCAGAATTTGCAACCGCAGAACATATTAACTTTATGGCGAAATATGGTCGTGGACTCATCTGCTTAACTTTAACCGAAGCGCGTTGCAGACAACTCAATTTGCCGCCAATGGTGCAAAAAAACGGTACACGTTTAGGGACTAATTTCACCGTTTCAATCGAAGCCGCTTCAGGTGTGACCACCGGCATTTCTGCCAAAGACCGTTCTACGACAATTAAGGCTGCTGTTGCCAAAAATGCAGATTCAAAAAGCATTATTAGCCCAGGACATATTTTTCCATTGACCGCATTAAATGGCGGCGTTTTAGTTCGGGCAGGACACACTGAAGCAGGTTGCGATTTAGCGGCATTAGCTGGCTTGGAGCCAGCAGCAGTCATCTGTGAGATTTTAAAAGATGATGGCGAAATGGCGCGGTTGCCTGATTTAGTCGAAATTGCACAGCAACACGGCATTAAAATCGGCTCGATTGCGGATTTAATTCATTATAGAAGTGAAAACGAGAGACTGATCGAACGCGCTGCAGAACGTAGCATCAACACGCCCTATGGCCCAATGCGTTTAGTCGCTTATTCTGACAAAATTGCCAACGAAACACATTTGGCTTTGGTGAAAGGCGAGCCTTCTGCCGAGAAAGAAACTTTGGTGCGTGTGCACGAGCCACTATCTGTTTTTGATTTACTGGACAGCACCTGCTGTACACATAGCTGGAACATGCTACAAGCCATGCAAGCGGTATCCAAATCGGCATGTGGTGTGATTGTGTTATTGCACCATAGCGAAAGTGCGGCTGATTTGGTAGAGCGGATTAATCATGCAGACGAACCTATCCGCTATAATCAAGAGCTACGTACTTACGGCATTGGCTCACAGATTTTACTGGATTTAGGTGTGCGTAAAATGCGCTTAATGGCAAAACCACGCAAAATGCCTAGCATGATAGGATTTGGGCTGGAAATTACAGGATACTTAGAATTTGAAATATAGGAATTTGAAATACTAGAATCTAAATACAAAAACCTTAAGCACAGAAATCTGCAGTAGTAAATTCTGAAATATTAATGCTGAAAAGCATTCAGTATTCAGCCGCCGATTACCAGCTTAAGTATTTGATTGCTTTACAATAATTCGTGTTAAAATAATTACCATTGGAAAATATTAATCTCACAGGTCAGTTCCTCATTGCGATGCCCGCCATGACAGACCCTTATTTTTCTAAAACCATCATTTATGTCTGCACACACAATCAAGATGGCGCAATGGGTGTTATCGTCAATCGTGCAACTGACATTACCCTTAACGATTTATTTGAACAAATCAAACTCGATTCAGATTCATCTGCGCTACTTGAAAAAACCGTGTATTACGGCGGCCCAGTACAAATTGACCGTGGCTTTATCCTGCACACACCCCAAATAGAATACAACTCCACTATCCTGGTGAATAACACAATTGCACTCACCACATCTAAAGATATTTTAGAGGCAACAGCAAAAGACAATGGCCCCGAAAAAATGCTGGTTGCGCTGGGTTACGCAGGCTGGACACCGGGCCAGCTAGAAGAAGAAATGCTTAAAAATGCATGGTTAAGTTTAGATACAAATAATATTCACGATATTCATGCACTCATTTTTGACGCGCCCAATACTGAAAAATTTGACCTGGCCATGCAGTTAATGGGGCTTAATCTGGCTAACTTATCGCATAACGCCGGACACGCTTAGATGATACAAAATATCACATCTAAAAATAGCTTAAATCAAAGCCATTTGCCGATTTTAGAGCGCAAATATCCAGAAATCACAGGCACAATACTCGGTTTTGATTTTGGTGAAAAACGCATTGGTATTGCGGTGGGCGAAACGCTATTAAAAGTAGCGCATGCACTTACGACGATTGAATCTGAAACCAATGATGCGCGTTTTAACTTAATCGCTAAACTTATTGAGGAATGGCGCCCTAGCTTGTTAATTGTCGGCTTGCCAACCCACATGGATGGTAACGCGCACCTGATGACTGGCTTGGCTAAAAAATTTGCGCAACGGCTGGAAGGCCGTTTTAATTTACCTGTGATGATGATAGATGAACGCTTAAGTTCGGCTGAGGCAACAGAAAACTTGAATGCGGCAGGGATTAAGGCTGCAAAACAAAAGACTTTCATCGACGCAGTCGCCGCACAAACCATATTACAATCGTATTTTGATAGGCTTTAAAACCCACAATTAATTAAACAAATTGAACAAAAATATTCACTATGCAATTACCGAATCCTGAAAAACTATTAAGTGATATTACTGCCAAGATCCAAACGCAATTAACACTCATTGATTGCGTCGAAAGCTGTGCTTTAATCGGCATTCACAGTGGCGGCGTGTGGCTTATGCAACGCATTTTAGAATCATTAAAATTAGATATTCCTTTCGGCACGCTGGATGCCGCGCTGTACCGCGACGACTACGCGCAGCGAGGCCTTAAAGCGCAATCCAAACCATCCAATATCGCGTTTAATGTGCAAGACAAGCATCTTATTTTGATTGATGATATTTTTTATACGGGCCGTACTACGCGCGCCGCGATGAATGAATTATTTGATTACGGCAGACCAGCCAGTATCACGCTGGCAGTTTTAATTAACCGCGGTGGCGCGGAGCTGCCTATTTCACCTAACATTGTCGGGGCGGAAATTTTACTTAAGCCAATGCAAAGTTTACAGCTATCGCAAGATACTAAAGGTAAATTACACCTTAGCTTAGAGGATGATAGTTCTGAGGCTGACAATGTATAACCCGCAACTAGACTCCGACGGCAATCTTAAGCACTTACTCACCATCGAAGGCTTGCCCAAACGCATACTCAACCAGATATTAGACACCGCCGAAACTTTTGTTGGTGTGGCTGAGCGCGATATTAAAAAAGTGCCTTTATTGCGTGGAAAAACTGTATGCAATATTTTCTTTGAAAACAGTACGCGCACACGCACTACATTTGAAATCGCCGCCAAAAGACTATCTGCCGATGTGATTAACCTGAGTGTTGGCACATCCAGCCAGTCCAAAGGCGAAACCATTTTAGATACCGTGGATAATTTAATTGCCATGCATGCGGATATGTTTGTGGTGCGCCACAGCCAGAGCGGCGCGGCGCATTTTATTGCGCAACATGTGCCAGATAACATCAGTGTGATCAACGCTGGCGATGGTCGCCATGCGCATCCAACGCAAGGATTATTGGATGTGTTTACCATTCGTCGCTATAAGCCTGATATGCATAATTTGCGTGTTGCTTTGGTGGGCGATGTGTTGCACTCCCGCGTGGCAAGAAGTGAAATTCATGCATTAACAACACTTGGTGTGCCAGAAGTGCGGGTGATTGCCCCTAAAACCTTACTACCGACTGATGTTGAAAAACTTGGCGTGCAAGTGTTTCATGATATGAAAGCTGGATTAAAAGATGTCGATGTCATCATGATGCTACGCTTGCAAAACGAGCGTATGAATGGCGCGATGTTGCCATCAGCACAAGAGTACTTTAAAACGTTTGGATTAACCCAAGAAAAACTTAAATTAGCAAAACCTGATGCAATCGTCATGCATCCTGGCCCAATGAATCGCGGGGTAGAAATTGACTCGTGCGTAGCGGACGGCAAACAATCTGTGATATTGCCGCAAGTGACATATGGTATCGCAGTGCGAATGGCTGTCATGGCAATGCTGGGTGGCGGACAAAACAGTGGGGATAATGCATGAAAATTCACATAAAAAATGGTCATGTAATTGACCCTAAAAATAAAATTGATGCCAAATATGATGTTTATATTGCTGCTGGGAAAATTGTTGGCATTCAACATGCGCCCAATGACTTTATTGCCAACCAAACTATTGATGCCACAGATTTAATCGTAAGCCCAGGTTTTGTGGATTTGAGTGCAAGATTGCGTGAACCTAGCGCTGAGTACACGGCCACTCTAGTAAGCGAATTACATGCCGCTGCCGCGGGCGGTGTCACCAGCCTAGCTTGCACGCCAGATACACAGCCGGTTCTGGATGAGCCAGGACTGGTTGAAATGTTGAAATATCGTGCCAAGCAATTAAATTTAGCGCACGTTTACCCACTGGGTGCGTTAACCCAAAAATTAGAAGGCAAACTGCTGACTGAAATGTGCAGGCTGACTGAAGCAGGTTGTGTGGGCTTTAGTCAGGCTGACAATGCGATTATCGACACGCAAGTATTATGGCGTGCCTGCGAATATGCAGCCACTTTTGGCTACACGCTGTTTTTACGTGCCGAGGATGATTATCTCGCGAAAAATGGTGTAGCACACGATGGCGAAGTGGCAAGCAGATTAGGCTTAAAAGGCATTCCTGCTGCAGCTGAATGTTTAGCAATTGCCAGCATTCTGCGCATCGCGCGCGAAACAAACACCAAAATACACCTGTGTCGATTATCGACTGCCGAAGGGGTTAACCTTGTACGCGAAGCAAAAAAACAAGGCGTACATGTTACTGCTGATGTGAGCGCGCAACACTTACACTTAACTGATGTTGATATTGGCTTTTTCAACACACATACCCATTTAAAACCGCCACTTCGCAGCTTGCGAGACAAAGACGCATTATGTCTTGGATTAAAAGACGGCACGATTGATGCCGTTTGCTCTGACCATACACCGGTGAACGATGATGCCAAGTTATTACCTTTTGCTGAGTCAGAAGCCGGCGCAACAGGCCTTGAGCTATTATTACCGCTTGCCCTTAAATGGGCAGAAAATCAAAAATTAAGCATCTCAGAAGCTATTGCTAAAATCACTTATCTGCCTGCAAGCATATTGGGCATTAACAGCGGCGATTTATCCACAGGCAGCGATGCAGATATTGCGATCTTCGATCCAGAAAAAATCTGGAAAGTCACGCCAAGCCAATTAAAAAGTCATGGTAAAAATACACCATTTTTGGGCTTAGAAATGCTAGGGAAAGTGCAATACACCCTATTACATGGGCAAATCACTTATCAAGACTCGCAATAAAACGAAGACATGAATAACTTGAGCCACTTGACGTTTTAATAAAAGGCGCCGATAGTGACAAGAATGTAGGCTATTTTTAGTGTTAATTAAGTGCTTGTATCGATTCATCATTTTATTGGGGAGTAATAATGAGTGCATTTTTTAGTACCTTATCGTGCTGCTGGTTCTGGTTGCTTTTAGGCGTTTTAATCGGCTGGTTACTGAATCGATGGCTATGCAAATGTTCCACCAAACCAAACCCAACTCAACCTACCCCTGCTACAAAACCAGGATATCCACCGCCCGCTAAATCAGCAGAAATTGTCGCCTCAACAGTGGTTATACCCGCTGCTATAGCGACGCCAGCTAAGGCATCGCCGAAACCTGCAGCAAAACCAAAAACTGCGGCTAAACCAGCAGCAAAGATGACTAATACAGCGATTGCCAGTTCAGCCATAAACATTGATCTTGCCGCCGCAAAAGCCGCTGGATTCAGACTGAAAAATGCCGATGACCTAACGATTATTGAAGGCATAGGTCCAAAAATTAATGCATTATTTGTCGATAATGACGTTAAAACGTTTGTGCAACTGGCTGAATTAACTGTGCCGCAAATGCGCGAAATTTTAGATAAAGGCGGTGCGAGCTTCCGTATTGCTAACCCAAGCACTTGGGCAAAACAGGCAAAACTGGCATCTGCTAACAAGTGGGCCGAGCTCAAAAAGTTGCAAGATGAGCTTTCTGGTGGCGTAAAAAAATAAACCATTCACGACACGAAGGGCAGCTGTTATGCACACTGATCAATCTGCACATCATCAATCCAGTTATGCGCGCTGGACGTGGATTATTGCACTCATTATTGTCTTAGTTTTGTTATGGGTGTTTTTCACTGGTCGCGGTCCATCTAACGCTTGTTGTGGCGCGTCAACTGATACACCAACTAAAATAGCGACTCCATCAACCAAATCGGTTGAACCTGTCAACGATGCATTTAGCTTCACCGCGACTCAAAGCGAAGTGACCACCACCGGCGATACCAGCAATGTCAGCTGGTTAGCCCAATCCGACGCACTAAAAGTTTTACTAAATGGCGAAGATTTGCGCGCTCAAGGTGACGATAAAAAAATATTGTTATCCGGCATGGTTGATAGCGAAGCCATAAAGCAGCAAAAAGCAGCTGATGCCCAGGCATTTTTTGGACCAGATGTGGAGATAGACAACCAGTTTGTGGTTAAAGCGAGTGAGTCACCTGCTGCAACGCCCTCCCCACCTGCACCAGTAAAACTTTATTTCAACTCAGGCAAAACCATATTGCCCGATGATGCCAATGAGAGTCTTGCTGCAATTGTCGAATGGCTAAATTCACATCCAGAGTCTAAAGCCGTGCTGGCTGGCTATCACGACCCAAGCGGTGATAAAGCACTGAATCAACAACTGGCAAAAGACCGCGCAGAATCAGTGGAAGATGCATTAGAAAACGCGGGTATCGATGATGACAGAATTGACAAACGCAAACCTGAAAGCGTGGACGGTGGTACGGATTTGGTGGAGGCTAGACGGGTAGAAGTTTCAATCGAATAATACCTCAATACAACAGGTTAATTAGTTAACCCCAGTAAAAAACCATGCTTACATCGGCTTTTTACTTGATAAACGTGTTAAACAATACCCAAATGGTCTAATCCTGCGGACGGATCTTTATCATGCGCACCTTTTCCATGCAGTTTCACTTTCAGGCGCAAATCATTTACAGAATCCGCATTCTTTAACGCATCTTCATAGCTGATTGCGCCTGATTCATGCAAATCGAACAAAGCCTGATCAAAAGTCTGCATACCCAACTCACGCGAACGGCTGATGATTTCCTTGATTTCGTGTACATCGCCTTTAAAAATTAAATCGGAAATCAATGGCGAATTAATCATGATTTCAATCGCTGCCGCACGGCCAATCCCATCCACTTTTGGAATCAATCGCTGCGAAACAAACGCTCGCGTATTGAGCGATAAATCCATTAACAATTGGTGGCGACGTTCTTCCGGGAAAAAGTTGATAATGCGATCTAAGGCTTGATTGGTGCTGTTGGCGTGTAATGTAGCCATGCATAAATGCCCTGTTTCAGCAAAAGCAATCGCGTAATCCATGGTTTCACGGTCGCGAATCTCGCCAATCAGAATCACGTCTGGCGCTTGGCGTAACGTGTTTTTAAGCGCGATATGCCAATTCTCGGTATCAACTCCTACTTCGCGCTGGGTAATAATGCAGTTTTTATGTTCATGCACAAATTCCACCGGGTCTTCGATGGTAATAATATGGCCATAGCTATTTTCGTTACGATAACCAACCATGGCGGCTAAAGAAGTGGATTTTCCAGAACCGGTGCCACCCACAAAAATAACTAAGCCACGTTTGGTCATGGCGATATCTTTTAATACTTCTGGCAGACCTAAGTCTTCAAATTTTGGGATTTTGGTGGCGATGGTTCTAAATACCAAACCAACAGAACCTCGCTGCACAAAAGCGTTTACCCTAAATCGTGCAACGCCTGGTAAGCCAATGGCAAAATTACATTCACTGCTGGCATCAAATTCCGCGGCTTGTTTGTCATTCATAATCGAACGTGCGATTTCACGTGCCTGTTGCGCGGATAACACCTGCTGACTTATTGGCGTCATTTTTCCATCGATTTTCATGGCAGGTGGAAACCCTGCTGTAATAAACATATCCGATGCTTTTTTGCCAATCATCAAGCGCAGCAAATCAAACACAAATTTTTCGGCCTGGCCTTTTTCCATCTTCAAATCCTAAAATAATTACCTATTTAACTGCTGATTAGATTGTTTAGTTAACATCTAAAGTTTAACCAATAATTGAATCTTTATTAGAAGCTTTACTACGCGCCTCATTGGCAGAAATTACATTGCGGCGTACCAGATCCTGCAGATTCTGATCCAGCGTCTGCATGCCGATATTCTGCCCAGTTTGAATCGCAGAATACATTTGCGCCACTTTATTTTCGCGTATCAAGTTACGAATCGCAGGTGTACCAATCATGATTTCATGCGCAGCCACGCGACCTTGCTCATCTTTGGTTTTACAAAGCGTTTGCGAAATGACCGAGCGTAATGACTCAGACAGCATGGAACGCACCATTTCTTTTTCTGCTGCAGGAAACACATCCACAATACGGTCTACCGTTTTAGCCGCTGAACTGGTATGCAGCGTTCCGAACACCAAGTGACCAGTTTCTGCGGCGCTTAATGCTAAGCGAATGGTCTCCAAATCGCGCATCTCACCGACTAGAATCACATCTGGGTCTTCACGCAAGGCAGAACGCAAAGCGTTTTGAAAAGACAGCGTATGCGGCCCTACTTCACGTTGGTTAATCAGACATTTTTTCGAAGTATGCACAAATTCGATTGGATCTTCTACCGTGAGAATATGGCCCATTTCATTTTCGTTGATGTAATCTACCATCGCGGCTAGGGTTGTGGATTTGCCGGAGCCCGTTGGGCCTGTCACCAATACAATACCGCGTGGGGTATTAGCAATCTCTTTAAAAATGGCTGGGCAATTCAATTGCTCTAAAGTGAGGATTTTTGAAGGAATGGTTCTAAAAACCGCGCCAGCACCGCGATTGTGATTGAAAGCATTAACGCGAAAACGCGCCAGATTAGGAATTTCAAATGAAAAATCGCACTCCAGCGTTTCTTCATACACCTTGCGTTGCCCATCGTTCATGATGTCATATACCATGCCGTGCACTTGGGTATGGTCCATCGCTGGGACATTGATTTTGCGGATGTCGCCATGCACGCGAATCATCGGCGGCAAGCCTGAAGATAAATGTAAATCCGATGCTTTATTCTTAACCGAAAAGGCCAGTAAATCTGAAATATCCACGTGCGGCTCCTGCTATAATTTAAGCTTGTGTAGACGATTAACACAAGACTGCCTATCAATCTTCATAAAGTACATTAAACAAATTGTTTAAAGTGTTTGAATTATGACCATAATTGCCGATTCCATGCAAGCGATTCAAGCAAATATTCAGGCGGCACTGATTTCTGCCAAGCGTGAATCAAGCGTGCAACTACTGGCTGTCAGTAAAGCCCAGCCTGCTGAAAAACTGCGCAGTGCATATTTGGCAGGGCAACGTGCATTTGGCGAAAATTACGTGCAGGAAGCCATTGTAAAACAGCAACAATTGAGTGATTTGGTGATTGAATGGCATTTTATCGGCCCGATTCAAAGCAATAAAACGCAGCTTATTGCGCAACATTTCGACTGGGTGCATTCAGTTGACAGGCTTAAAATTGCCGAAAGATTATCCAGCGCAAGATCAGATTTGCTAGCGCCATTAAATGTGTGCATTCAAATCAATAGTAGTCAGGAATCCACAAAAAGCGGCGCTGATTTAAGCGAAACAATTGCGCTGGCAAATGCAATTAACACGCTGCCCAATCTCAAATTGCGCGGATTGATGGCGATTCCTGCACCTGCTAAAGATTACGCAACGCAACGCGCGCAATTTAAAATTGTGCATGATGCGTTTCAAGCTTTACAGCAACATGGTTTTGACTTGGATGCGTTATCAATTGGCATGTCAGAAGACTATGTTGCAGCGATTCATGAAGGTGCTACCATAGTGCGTATTGGCTCTGCACTGTTTGGCGCACGAGATGGTTAAGCCAATAATGAGTTACATCAGCAACGTGTGCATCTGCAACTGTTTTATTAATTAATAAAAATGAGTAACTAAAATGAGGTTTGGCGCATGAAATTAGCTTTTATTGGTGGCGGCAATATGGCTTATGCCCTAATTAAAGGGCTGAAAAATAAAAAAGTCGTCATGTCAAATATCTTGGTGATTGAGCATGATGTCAGCAAATGGAAGCAACTAGAGCAATTGGGCGTTCAAGTTAGTGCAGAACTAAGCAGTGTATCCAATAGCGAAGCCATCGTGCTGGCGATTAAGCCGCAACAATTGGCTGGTTTATCCAAAAACCTTGCATTTTTGTTAACCACGCAATTAGTTATTTCGATTGCGGCAGGCATTCGCTTAGGTGACTTAAGCCGCTGGCTAGGTAATTATCCAACGATTATTCGTGCCATGCCAAATACCCCTGCACAGATTCAAGCCGGTGTAACCGGCTTGTACGCGATGGCTGATGTATCCAAAATACATATGGCCCTGGCAGACCAAATATTGAAAGCAGCGGGAAGCACCTTATGGCTGGACTCTGAAGAAAAGTTGGATGCAGTCACCGCAATTTCTGGTAGTGGCCCGGCTTATGTTTTTTATTTAATTGAGGCGCTACAAGCCGCAGCGTTAGAATTAGGTTTAAATGCCGATGAAGCAAAACAATTGAGTATTGCCACATTTAAAGGTGCCAGTTTGTTGGCCGATGCCAGCGTTACGCCAATTGACGTTTTGCGCACTCAAGTCACCTCAAAAGGCGGCACAACCGAACAAGGTTTGTTAAGTCTGGAAAATTCGCAAGTTAAACAAGCCATTATTTTAGCGGCACAAAAAGCCTACCAGCGTGCTAAAACCTTGGGTGATGATTTAGGCGCAATCAACTAGCCAAATATTCAATCCACTCATGCATTCCGCCACTCAAATTTCAAGGTCATTTTCATGTTAACTACTGCGCTGCAATTTCTGCTCACTACCGTGTTAAATCTGCTCACATTGGTATTTTTGCTACGATTCTTTATGCAGTTGCTAAGAGTGCCTTTTGCTAATCCGCTGGGTTTGATGGTGATGACACTCACTGATTTTGCCGTTAAACCTGCAAGAAAAGTCATTCCCAGCTTTAGAAAAATAGATTTATCCACGCTTTTTCTAGCCATTGTTACTCAACTTTTATTGCAAATTAGCTTATTGATGCTACGCGGCTTTCCACTTTTTGTAGCGGGAGAAGGCGCTTGGTTAGGCTTTGTTGGCTTAAGTCTGCTTGGCGTATTGCGTACTGCGTTAGATGTATTTTTCTACGCTATTTTATTGCAAGTGATTTTAAGCTGGGTTAATCCCCATACGCCAATTTCCGCTGTTTTAGATGCCTTGACCAAACCGATATTAAACCCAATCCGCAACATTATCCCCAGCGCAGGTGGCATTGATTTTTCACCTTTAGTTGCACTGATTTTATTGCAAATGCTGAATATTTCTGTTTTAAAAACATTAGAAATGCAGTTGCTCGCACTTTTTTAAATATAGCTTACTCAACACAAATGACGCAATTAAGCATTCACAGCTCACAAATTTAATCTCTATAATATCAATATGATAACGAGTGCCTTACAAGCTATAGTTGATGAATATCAAGAATGGCGAAGCGGCTTAACCAAAGCCATCTGCGTCTATCGCGACTGGCTGACAAAAAGCGTGTACAGCAATGCGCTTCAGGAATTGCGACTGTACGATATATTAGAATTACTAAGGCGCGATCAATTAGTGATTGCGTTTTTAGCAGAATTCTCACGTGGCAAAACCGAAACCATTAACGCTTTGTTTTTTGCAGATTTTGATCAACGTTTATTGCCAAGTGAAGCTGGCCGTACCACCATGTGTCCAACAGAAATTTTCTGGGACGCGAGTGCAGAGCCTTATATTAAATTATTGCCGATTGAAACACGCGCTAGCGATGACACGCTCGCTTACTTAAAAAATACACCAAATGCCTGGCAAATTTTCAAGTTAAATACTGATTCGCCAGATGAAATGAAGCAAGTTTTCTGCAAAATAGTTGAGCAAAAAGCAGTCACACAAACTGAAGCCGAAAAACTGGGGCTTTGGAATGCGCAAGATCTGGACATAGTGCACGAACTTAAAACACAAGGTTCCGTTAAAATTCCCACTTGGCGCCATGCCATCATTAATTATCCGCACCCTCTACTTAAAAGTGGTTTAGTCATCATTGATACGCCAGGTCTAAATACCATAGGCACTGAGCCAGAACTCACTTTAAGCATTATCCCTAATGCGCATGTAGTGATGTTTTTAACCGCGACCGATACCGGCATGACGCAAACCGACATGCGGATATGGAATGAGTTTATTAAAGGACGCGCAAACCATCAATTGGTCATATTGAATAAAATCGACATATTGTGGGACGATCTGAAATCAAAACAGGATGTCGCTAATGAGATTGAAAAACAAATCAACATCACAGCACATCAGCTTGGCATTTCACCAGCAAACGTATTTGCAATTTCCGCACAAAAAGCGTTGGTTGCAAAAATCAATAAGAATGAAGCCTTGCTTAAACAGAGCGGCATAGCTGAGTTAGAAACTATGTTAGGCAGTCAAATCGTTCAGGCCAAACATGAAATTTTGGGCAAATCAATTGCCGTAGAATGCAGCGAAATGATCAAGGCTTCGCGCAAGATTTTACAGCAGCGTGTCAGTCATTTGCGTGCGCAGGCTTTAGAACTTCGCGAACTTAAAGGCAAAAGCGCAGAAGCTTCCAAAGGCATTCTGGCAAAAGTGGTGACGGATAGAAAGCGTTATGAGGCATCGATTCCAACTTTTAATCATGCTAACGATAAAATTACGCATATCGCTAAAAAACTTTTAAGCCATTTAAGCCCCTCCTATCTGGACACTTCGCTTGCAAATAGTCGCAAGGAAATGGGTGACAGCTGGACAACAATCGGCCTGAATAAAGGCATGCGTAACTTAATGAAACAAGCAAATGAATTGGCATCAAATATTAATAAACAAAGTGATGATATTAAACAATTGGCCGACAATATTTACCAGGTGTTTCAAGTAAAACATGGTTTTGAAGTGTTTGAGCCGCCAGCGTTAGATATGTCAGGGTTTATTCATGACATGCAGGCTTTAGAAAAATCGACTAAGGATTTTTGCGCTGACCCGCTCAATATGCTCACTGAAAAGCATTTTTTAGTGCGTAAGTTTTTTTCAAGCTTGGGCACGGAAGTGCAGAAAATATTTATGGAAGCAGAGAAAAATTGCCTTGGTTGGCTGGATGACGTACTAGGTTTACTTAAAACTCAAATGGCGATGCATAAAAATAGTTTAGATGAGCGATCTAGGAATTTAATGGAATCAAAATGCAGCGCAGAAGCTTTAGAAAATCGGCTTGCCGCGCTGGAAAGTGATTATGCAAAAGCGGCTTTGGAAAGTGCAACGCTAGACAAAGCGTTGTTACAAATAATAAGAGCGGCAAAACCTGCAATGAAAGCTGAAACGCCAGCAAATATGGCTTCAATTTAAAGGTTTTAATAAAAAACTAGTTAAATCGATTTGCATTCCACGCTTAAATATTGTGTGGGCGGCATGTAAAATCTATCCATACTAATTTTGGCTTTATTTAGTCAATCTACTACTTAAATCCACACGATATCAAATGTTTCTCTGGCGTATTGGCTATCTGGCTGCAAAGTCACGCGTTTGTTAATAAAATCCGATAGATTCGCCAAACTTTGCGACTCTTCGTCCATCAGCATCTCAATCACTTGCGTGCATGCAATAACTTTAAATTCTTTGGCATTAAACTGTTTGGATTCGCGCAGTAACTCACGCATGATTTCGTAGCAAATGGTTTGCGCCGTTTTATGTTCGCCGCGACCCTGACACACATCGCACGGTTCGCACAGCAAATGCGCCAAGCTTTCCCGTGTGCGTTTGCGTGTCATTTCCACTAAGCCAAGCGAGGTAAATCCATTGACGCTAATGCGCGCTCGGTCCAAATCTACGGCTTTTTTCAGTTCTTCCAGTACCGTTTCGCGTTGACTGTCTTCATCCATATCGATAAAGTCGATGATAATAATACCGCCTAGATTGCGCAGCCTTAATTGGCGCGCGATACATTGCGCAGCCTCCAAGTTGGTTTTGAATATCGTATCCGATAGATTTTTGCCGCTGACAAAACTGCCGGTATTTACATCTACCGTCGTTAACGCTTCGGTTTGGTCAAATATCAAATATCCGCCCGATTTCAACTCCACTTTGCGCGATAAAGCGCGTTCGATTTCTTTTTCGATATTATAAAAATCAAAAATGGGCCGCTCGCCTTGATAGTGATACAAAGGCTTAACCGCTTTGTTAACATATAACTCGGCAAACTCTTTCAACTGATTGTAAGTTTCTTTCGAATCTACGCGAATACTCACCGTTTGATCGTTTACCACATCGCGTAACATACGCCTTGGCAGGCTTAAATCGTAAAATACCAGTGAGCGCTCGCCAGCTGATTGACTATCGGTTTGGATTTTTGCCCATACTTTTTGCAGGTATTCAATATCTGCCAGCAATTCCTGGTCAGAAGCCGCTTCTGACATAGTGCGAATAATAAAGCCACCGGAGCGTTTTTCAGGCAGCAAGCCCAGCAAACGATTGCGCAACATTTCGCGCTCTGTTTCGTCTTCAATGCGTTGCGAAACGCCAATATGTTCTTGATGCGGCAAAAATACTAGAAAACGCCCAGCGATGCTGATTTCCGTCGTTAAGCGCGCGCCTTTGGTACCAATCGGTTCTTTAATCACTTGCACGATAATCGATTGACCCTCGCGCAACACGTCTTGGATCAAGCGTTCGGTTGGCGGCTCGCCATCAATATGGCATTCCATAATATCCGCTACATGCAAAAAAGCGGCGCGCTGCAGACCAATCTCGACAAAAGCCGATTGCATGCCAGGCAAGACGCGACAGACTTTACCGCGATAAACATTGCCGACGATGCCAAGCGACGAACTGCGCTCGATATGCAGTTCTTGCGCAATACCCTGCTCCAGCACTGCCACGCGCGTTTCTTGCGGGGTGACGTTAATTAAAATTTCTTGTCCCAATTGCTCAACCTTATCTTTATTATTTTTCGCCTAAATTTATTCGCCAGTAAAAGTGGTTAAGTTAAAACCCGTTTACTTCAATTATTTAAAAGCCTAATTTTTTCAGCAACATGGCTGTTTCATACACAGGCAAACCCATCACGCCGGTATAACTGCCATCAATGCGTTTAATCCAATTACCTGCCAAGCCTTGTATTGCATAGCTGCCAGCTTTATCGACGTGCTCGTTAGTCGCAATGTACGCTGCTATCATAGCATTGCTCAGCGGCATCATCTCAACCAATGTAGTGTTTAACGCCAGTTCAATTTTTGCGTTAAAAACCACTGCCACCGCTGTATGCACCTGATGTTGCGTGCCGGATAGTTTTTTAAGCATCTGGGTTGCATCTGCGTTATTTTCTGGCTTCCCAAAAATGCAGTCCCCCAGCGCCACTGTGGTATCAGCTGCCAAAATCGGCAATTCTGTATATTGCCGATTTAAGCGATGCTCACTGTTTAATTGTTGCTTTATGGTCAAAGCTTTTTGTTTAGCCAGTCGCAACACATAATCAGTTGGCGATTCATCAGCAAGCTGCGATTCATCCACATCCG
>JAZKEJ010000016.1:0-3533 GCA_040387095.1 Pseudomonadota bacterium
TATGCTGGCTCTGCATTCAGAACGCGTACCAATGTTCGTGGATTCTTTGATTCTAACTTTGATGGTGGCAGTGTTAGCTTCGGTGAAAAGTATGGCAAAGCAAAAGGCGACAATGCTAAAAATGGCTTTCAACAATACATTGACAAGGTATTAGGCTCAACACTTGTTGAGGCTATCCAAAAATCAAAACTGTCTGACGGGATTAAAAGTTTATTTGATGGCTTAACAGATAAGGCTGTCGTTGCTACGATGATTCAAGCCAGTATCAATCTGGCAAACACAAGCAAGACATTAGCCAGCCAACTTAACTTTACTGCTGACACTGCCGCACAAACAGCCAAGCAAACAGGTTTAGCAGGCCAAGCATTAGCGGACTATGTCAATAAAATAGCGTCATTCAGCGTGGCATTGCAAAGCCCTGCGCAACAATTGTTAAGCGCTAAAGATTCTTTGACAACTTCATTCCAATCAACGCTTGGAACAGTTGTTACAGACACTTATCAAGAGCAAGTGGCAAGACAGGTATTAGATGGCACTAAAAAAGGCTTAGAGGCTGGCGGTGGTATCTCATCAGTTGTTAAAGGATTCTTAACTGGCGGTACTACTAATAACTTATTTGGCTTGTTAAAAACACCTAAAGCAATTGAAACATACACCACTGTTTACGACACCGTGACTAAGACCGTGGACAGGATTGTTTTATCGCTACAAAACTTGCCGCAATCTGTTACTGAATTTGACGCTCTGCTTAAATCTATTGATAAGACACGCGAAGCAGGACAGGGCATGTTCAACACCTTGTTTGCAATGCGCGATCAGTTTATTCAATACATCCAGGCAATTGATGGTATCAAAAAAGGTGTAAGCGATACGATATTCAGCCTTGAGACACCTCAAGAGCAGCTTGCACAAAATCAGGCTAAGTTGAATGCCGAATTTGCCAAGTTTAATCTAGCTGTTCCTAAATCGGCACAACAGTTAATCGCTATTGGTAAGGGCATTGATTACACAACGGAATCAGGCCTTAACCTTGCAATCGCATTCCCTACATTAGTTGATGCATTCAAAGTAGTCAATCAGCAGGCAGAAGCGCTGGCTAGCACGCTTAATCAGCTAGATATGAACAGTTTTAGAACCTTCACAGATTTTGTGATTGCCGGTTCATATAAAAATGCAGGCTTAAGCATTCCTGCTGCAAATATGCCTAGCTATGACGTAGGCACTTCATACGTGCCTAGCGATGGCGTGGCAATGTTGCACAGAGGCGAGGCGGTATTAACAGTTTCAGACAATAAATCAATGGCCTCTAATACTAGTGCAATGGTTTCACTGCTGAACAACGTGGTTTCAGAGTTGTACAGTCTTAAAGCAGAGATGAAACGCGCTGCAGATGGTTCGCAACGTACGGCTAGAGAATTAGAAGATATTGCTGGCGGCGATATTGTTTTATCTACAAGGGCGGCATAATGAAAGTATTAAAAACCATTGCCATCACGGATGCTAATTTAACTTCTAGCACTGTACCTGAAACAGACCATGCTGTTTGGTCATCCGTTACAACATATGCGTTAGGTGACCGGCGCATCGTTTTATCTAGCCACAAAATATATCAGTCACTACAAGCCAGCAATTTAAACCACGACCCTTTACTTGATACGCAAAACGACCCTGATAACCCGCCTGTATGGTGGGTTGAAGTGTCTGCTACTAATAGATGGAAACCATTTGACGGACAGCGCAATAACCAAGTAACCGGCACCGCGCCAATGACGTACGTGATTACGCCTGCGGTACAAGTTGATGCAATTGCGCTGTTAAATGCTGATGCGCAAGACGTTGATATTGTGGTGACGTTTGATGCGGTGGAAGTTTACAACCAAAATTATAACCTTGTGTCTCGCGTTGTTTCTGATTGGTACGAGTTCTTTTTTAAACCATTTCAGCAGCAGAAAAACATATTTATTGATGGCTTGCCACCTTTAATTGGTGCAGAAATATCGGTGACTTTAAACCGTGATAGTGGTGATGTTGCATTAGGCATTTTAGGAATAGGCAATTCGCTATTCATTGGCAATGCTTCATATGGCGCTGTATCAGACATTCGCTCATTCAGCAGCAGTGAGCCTAATATATTCGGGGTTAGCAGGCTTGTTAGACGCACGCCAAAGGTATTAACCAAGCAACGAGTTACTACTGATAAGGCGCTAACCACATTCTTATTTGAGCTGCGCGAAGAGTTGGAATCTGTGCCTAGCATCTGGTCAACGGTAGACGATGTAGACAGTGATTTATTCAATGCCTACATTATTAACGGTATTGCCGACAGATTCTTAATCAACGCTGAAAATCCATCACAAACCACATTAGAACTTGAATTGAGAGAGATATAATGCCATTAGCAACGCCTCCAACCATCCCCCTCATTACAGACCCATCCACCTTTGCAACAAGAGCGCAGGATTGGGTTGTTTGGCAATCCGATGAGCTATACCCATTCTTGGTCAGTTCATCAGGACTTTTGGGCTTATCTACTAGTGCCACAAGTACAACATCAAACATTGTCGGCACAGGTTCAAAATCGTTTACCGTTCAAACTGGTAAAGGTTTTGTTGAGGGACAAAGTTTAAGCATTGCCAGGACATCAGCAACGACTAATCGCATGTTTGCTGTAGTGACTTCTTATAATAGCGGCACTGGTGCATTGGTGGTGAATTCACAAGCGTTCGAAGGTAGTGGCACTTTTACTGATTGGTCAATCGCTCTTGCTTTTAATGGCGTAGTAAGCCCGGCCCAATTATCAACAGGTGCGCCAACATGGAATACGGCAGGACAATTCACGGTTGTTCTACCATCTTTATTAGGCTATGGCACAGGGGCTGGCGGCTCGGTAACACAGTTAACATCAAAAGCTACGAATGTAACATTAAATAAGCCAACTGGTCAGATTGTGACCAATAATGCGGCATTAGCTGCTGGCGCATCTGTTAACTTCGCATTGAATAACACATTAATAAACACGACAGATGGGGTTATAGCAAACGTATTGGGTGGTGCTGGTGCTTATACTGTTCAAGTAGTTAACGTAGGTGTTGCTGGCGGGTCTGTGACATTTAGACTTACTAATATTTCAGGTGGCTCACTTTCTGAGGCGGTAACCATAAACTTTGACATAATTAAAGGGGTGAATTCTTAATGAGCATCTTAACTGTATGGGCAAAAGGAAATAAAATACAACTGGTTCAATTGTCTGACCAAGAAAGTGATGGGGCGGCTTCTCAGCAAATAGAATATTTTAAAACACTGGATGTTTACAGCGATTACGAATGTGTTTCAGAAAACTATGTAGGTGAATTCCCTGATACCGATTCATCTTTATGGCAGTGGCAAGATGGCGTGATTATAAGCTCACAGCCTCCAGCGCCATCCATAGTGTCAATGCGCCAAGCCAGATTAGCCCTGTTGCAATTCGGTGTACTGTCAATGGTTGATGCCGCTATTGCTCAAGGCAGTGAAGCCGATAAAATCACTTGGGA
>JAZKEJ010000017.1:0-42359 GCA_040387095.1 Pseudomonadota bacterium
CAGCAAACTGGAAAGAAGCAACTGATGCGATTATCGCAGCAACAAACGAAAAAGCAGAGGGCGTTGCAACACGTAAAGCTTCACAAAATGTAATTGGCGCGTTAGCTCCATTATTGCCTGAGTTCTTGGGTGGTTCTGCTGACTTGACTGGCTCTAACTTAACTTCAACAGGCAGTTTTGTACACGTTGATGCGAAAAAACCAGGTAACTATATCTCTTACGGTGTACGTGAATTCGGTATGTTCGCCATCATGAACGGTATGGCATTGCACGGTGGCTTGATTCCATTCGGCGGTACTTTCCATATGTTCTCTGATTATGCAAAAAGCGCATTGCGTATGTCTGCATTGATGAAACAACGCACGATTGCTGTGCTGACGCATGACTCAATCGGTCAAGGTGAAGATGGTCCAACGCACCAGCCAGTCGAAAATACGGCTGGCCTACGTTACATTCCGAACATGGATGTATGGCGTCCAGGTTCATCAACAGAAACTGCTGTTGCTTGGGTTGCTGCCGTTGAGCGTATGACTGGTCCTTCAAGCTTGGTATTAAGTCGTCAAAACGTCGCTGGCATGAAACACGATGCTGCACAATTTGCGGGTATGCGTAAAGGTGCTTATGTGTTATCTGACGTTGCCGATGCGCAAGTGATTATTATTGCAAACGGCTCTGAGCTAGAGTTGGCTGTTAAAGCAGCAGCTGAATTGAATGCAGCGGGCACTAAAGTACGTGTGGTTTCAATGCCATCAACGAATGTGTTTGATCGTCAAGACAAAGCTTACAAAGACAGCGTGTTAACTCCGGGCGTTAAACGCGTGGCGGTTGAAGCGGGTGTAACGGATTTCTGGCGTAAATATGTTGGTTTGGAAGGCGCTGTTGTGGGTATCGATACATTCGGTGAATCAGCTCCAGGTGGCGCATTGATGAAACACTTTGGCTTCACGGTTGAAAACGTGGTGGCAACTGTTAAGTCAGTGTTGTAATTATTGAGTAAATAGTATCAGAAAGAGCCTCTTAACTAGAGGCTCTTTTTATTTGCAGACTTTTAATAGTGGGTTTTGAAAGGGTAACGTAATGGCAATTCGTGTCGCGATTAATGGGTATGGGCGTATTGGGCGCAATGTACTGTGCGCATTTTATGAGCAAAAACGTAAGGACATTCAAATTGTGGCGATTAACGGCACAGCCAGTCCAGAATGTAATGCACATTTAACTAAGCACGATACCATTCATGGCAAATTGGCTGGCACGGTAAGCCATGAGCAAGACGTAGCAGGGCATCATTATCTGATTGTGAATGGCGATAAAATTCACATGTTTAACGAAAAAGATCCTTCAAAATTACCTTGGGATGCGCTTAATATTGATGTGGTGCTGGAGTGTACAGGCGTGTTCCGCACCAAAGAGAAATGTCAACCGCATTTAGACGCAGGTGCTAAAAGAGTGATTATTTCAGCGCCAGCCGATAAAAATGCCTGTGACGCAACCGTCGTAATGGGTGTTAACGATAAAGTTTTAAATTCTGGAATGACAGTGATTTCTAATGCATCTTGCACCACCAATGGTTTGGCGCCTATGGTAAAAGCTTTGCATGAAAAACTGGGTGTAGAAAGTGGGTTAATGACCACAATTCATTCTTACACAAACGATCAACTGCTGGTCGACGGACATCATAGTGATTTATATCGTGCCCGTGCCGCTGCTTTAAATATGATTCCAACCAAAACCGGCGCGGCACAAGCGGTCGGAATTGTGATTCCAGAACTAAAAGGCAAATTATCTGGCTTTGCAATTCGCGTACCGACGGCTAATGTTTCAGCAGTAGATTTAACGTTTATTGCCAGCCGAGAAACCACTCGCGAAGAAGTAAATGCGATTATGAGAGAGGCGTCTGAAGGCGCATTAAAAGGCATTCTGGCTTATAACACAGAGCCATTGGTTTCCTCAGATTTCAATCATACCGAAACATCAAGCAATTTTGATTCAACGCAGACTGTGGTGATTGGTAATTTGGTAAAAGTGTTAGCTTGGTATGATAACGAGTGGGGTTTTAGCTGTCGTATGTTAGATACAGCCGTTGCCTTGATGAAAGCTAAATAAATTAATTTTATAAGCCGCTTAATTTTATTGGAATTGTTATGAAGTTTATCAAAATCACTGACCTTAATTTATCGGGCAAACGTGTATTGATCCGATCCGATTTAAATGTACCTGTTGCTAATGGAAAAGTCACTTCTGATGCACGTATCAGCGCCAGTATGGCAACGATCGAATATGCACTGAAACAAGGCGCAAGCGTGATGGTGACGTCACATTTGGGTCGTCCTGAAGAAGGTGTTTATTCAGAAGAAAATTCACTTAAGCCGGTGGTAGATGTGATTTCGGCAAAACTCAAAAAGCCAGTACGATTAATTAAAGACTGGGTAAATGGCGGTTTTGAAGTGGCGACGGGTGAGCTGGTGGTTTTAGAAAATTGCCGCTTTAATGTGGGCGAGAAAAAAAACAAAGACGAAACCGCTCAAGCGTATGCAAAATTATGCGATGTGTTTGTGATGGATGCTTTTGGCACGGCTCACCGTGCTGAAGCCAGTACGCATGGTGTGGCAAAATTTGTACCAATCGCTTGTGCTGGTTTGCTGTTAAGCGAAGAGCTGGAAGCCTTAACCAAAGCATTGCTGGATCCTGCCCGACCCATGGTAGCGATTGTTGGTGGCAGCAAAGTTTCCACAAAATTAACCGTGTTAGAAAGCCTGTCAGAAAAAGTAGACCAAATGGTGGTTGGCGGCGGCATTGCCAATACATTCTTAAAAGCCGCTGGTTTTGAAGTAGGCAAATCGCTGTGTGAAGATGATTTAGTACCTGTGGCGCGCACCTTAATGGACAAAATGAGCCAAAGAGGCGCAGCAGTGCCGATTGCAGTAGATGTTGTTTGTGGCAAAAAATTCGCTGCAGATGAGCCGGCAGTGAAGAAAGACGCAGGCTCTGTGACAACTGACGATATGATTTTTGATATTGGCGCGAAATCTGCTAATGAATTAGCAGAGATTATCAAAAATGCAGGCACGGTAGTTTGGAATGGCCCAGTTGGCGTGTTTGAGTTTGATCAATTTGCTGAGGGAACTAAAACCATTGCGCACGCAATTGCGAACACCAAAGCGTTTACATTGGCAGGCGGCGGCGACACCATTGCAGCCATTCAGAAATATGATATTTACGACAAAATTTCGTACATCTCAACGGCAGGCGGCGCATTCCTGGAATTTTTGGAAGGTAAAACATTACCGGCAGTAGAGATTTTAGAAACTCGAGCGAAAGAACAAGCGCAGAAATAAGCTTAAGCCTACTTTTGTACGTTTTAAAAGGGGCATAAGCCCCTTTTTTATTTTTGGTTTTTATCTTTAACTTTTTATTTTTTGGCTAAAAATAATTGTTAATAATTCATCGTTAAGACTTTATTTTCTAATACATTAAATTTCCAAATGTATTCAATTTTCAAGTACATTAAATTCAGATATATTCAAATAGGTATTCATGATATTACGCAAAACGAAAATTGTAGCAACACTAGGCCCTGCAAGCACTTCAGAAGAAATGATTGCGCGTTTAATTACGGCTGGCGTAAACGTAGTCCGGCTTAATTTTTCTCATGGCACGGCAGATGAGCATATTAACCGTGCAGAAATTGTACGCAAAATTGCATTAAAACTTGGCCGACCAGTCGGTGTGCTGTGTGATTTACAGGGGCCAAAAATCAGAATTGGTAAGTTTGAGCTGGGTAAAATCATCTTAAAAACAGGGGATTTATTTATCCTGGATGCCGATTGCATACTAGGCAATCAATATAAAGTGGGTTTGGATTATAAAACCTTGCCGCAGGAAGTGGTTGAAGGTGCCGTGTTGCTGTTGGATGATGGTCGAATTACCATGCAGGTAGACAGGGTAAAAGGCAATCAAATCCACTGCGTAGTTTTAAGCGGCGGTTTATTGAGCAATAATAAGGGGATCAATCGTCAGGGCGGTGGCTTATCCGCTGATGCGCTAACAGCAAAAGATAAGCGGGATTTAATTACCGCTGTGGCGCTGGAAGCAGATTATATTGCGATTTCGTTTCCAAAATCCGCAGCAGACGTCGTGCAGGCAAAGACTCTGGTGAAACAGGCTGGCGGTACTGCGAGCATCGTGGCCAAGATTGAACGTGCAGAAGCGATTGACCATCTGGAAGCGATTATTGAAGCCAGCGATGCAATTATGGTGGCGCGCGGTGATCTGGGTGTGGAAGTAGGCGATGCGGCCGTGCCAGGATTACAAAAACGCATGATTCGTATGGCACGGGCGCAAAATAAATTAGTGATTACCGCTACGCAAATGATGGAATCCATGATTACCAGCCCAATTCCCACGAGGGCGGAAGTGTCAGATGTGGCGAATGCGGTATTGGATGGCACAGATGCGGTTATGCTTTCTGCTGAAACCGCTGCAGGGCAGTATCCACTGGAAACGGTGCAAGCGGTTGATCGCGTGGTGATGGAAGCAGAAAAAGAATACTTTAATCAGTATCGCGACCAGAAATTAGATCAGGTGTTTGTCAAAACCGATGAAGCAGTTGCCGCAGCCGCTATTTACACTGCGCAACATTTGCGGGTAAAAGCCATCGCAGCACTCACGCAATCTGGCAATGCAGCACAATGGCTATCGCGAGCAGATGCACAGGTGCCGATTTACGCGCTCTCGCCAGATAAATTTGCACGTAGAAAACTCACCTTGCACCGAGGCGTTTATCCCTATCCTATTGAGCACGAAAACAAGAACAGAGACGAAATTTTGCATGAAATGGAACAAGTACTATTAAAAAATGCAGCTGTAGAAACAGGAGATATTGTTTTATTCACATTTGGAGAGCCAATCGGCAGTCCTGGCGGCACCAACACACTGAAAGTGGTTAAAGTGGGATTGCAAGGCAAGCTGTCACTTTAAAATTAACATCAATTTTTGCTAATCATTTTAAATTGATATAATTCATACGACCTTTAAAAATATATAAATCAAATGAAAAGAGGTTATTTTGATTAATAAACTGTTTAGATTGACAGCAAAAATACTCGGTAAGCCAATTGATCATCAAAAGTATATGCATAAAGGCGTTGTTCTATGTCCTGCAGAGGAGCAGTTAAGTCCACCAGCTATATATATTGACTCACATTTAAATCGAATTAAGGGAATACCTGCAACATCTTCTAAAGAAAGAGAGTATTGCTATTTACATCAAAGAACAGCTAAACACTCACCCACAATACTTTACAGCATAGGCTCTTCGATATTATTCCGTGGTGGACTATGGACAGGCAAAAGAGAGGTCATGCTTAGGCGGTTAAATGAGGGGGATTCAAGGTATAAATTTGATTTAAAACAAGCAGTTTTGACAGACTCAGATATCGCTAATCAATATTTTGGGCATTGGGTTCATGACGTAATGCCTGCTTCCTTAATTGGAACTGCTGAAATGCCATCTCTTGCCTTTAAAAAACCACATTACCCTCATGCAGTTGATTATCACCATTTATTAGATTTGAACACGATTTATGGAAACCAAGGAGAGGTCAGAAATTTATATTTACTCAGTGATTTTTCACAAAACTCACATAAGATTAAACGCTATCTAGAGATCAGGAAGCGTATAAAAGAAAAGTTGAATCCAGTAGATAGCGATTATCAAGGAATTTATATTGCCAGAGGTACGACGGGTGTAAAAAGAATGCTGTCCAATGAGCAGGTATTAATTGAACACCTTGTTAAGCGCGGCTTTGATATTGTTTATCCAGAACAGATGTCAGTAGAAATGTTGATTAGAAAGCTTTGGAATGTGCCATTGGTTATTTCTGTAGAAGGCAGTGCACTGGCTCATGCCATTTATTCAATTGCGCTTAATGGGGCATATCTGGTATTACAACCGTATTTTAGGGTAACGCATATACATAAAGGCATATGCGATGCGATGAATCGGCCTTATGGATTTTATGTTTGTCCACCTAGCAATGAGGTTGGTAGTTTCGTTATCGACTCAATGGCAGATTTAGATAGTATGATTGATAGATTGCATGATGAAAGTGGAAATAGAAATGCATCTAATTAGATTTGGAATTTAATTTGGCTAATATATTAACAAAAACCAATCTTCAAAGCTTAACCTTGACTCACCAAGGCAAAGTGCGCGATATTTATGCGATTAACGATGACGCAATGTTGCTGGTTAGTACAGATAGGCTGTCAGCTTTTGATGTGATATTACCTACTGGCATACCCAATAAAGGCGCTATGTTGACGCAAATGGCCAACTTTTGGTTTGCTAAGCTCAAACACATTGTGCCGAATCACTTAACGGGTATTGACCCGCTTTCAGTGGTAGATGGCGCAGAGGATAAATCACAGCTCGGTGAAGGTAAGCTAAGTCGCGCAGTGGTGGTCAAAAAACTGAAACCATTGCCGATTGAAGCAATTGTGCGTGGTTACTTGGTTGGTAGCGGCTGGAAAGAGTACAAAGCTAGAGGCACGGTTTGCGGTATTCATCTACCCGCTGGTTTGCAGGAAGCATCAAAACTGCCAGCACCAATTTTTACGCCATCATCCAAAGCGGCTGTAGGTGAGCATGATGAGAATATCAGTCTGCAGGCGTGTGCAGATTTAATCGGTCACGACATGGCAGAAAAAGTCGCCAAAGTGGCGATTCAGCTCTACAGTGAAGCCGCCGAATATGCATTAACACGCGGCATTATTATTGCCGATACCAAATTTGAATTTGGCTTGGATAATCAAGGCGTGTTACACGTTATGGATGAAGTATTAACACCCGATTCATCGCGTTTTTGGCCGCTGGCGCAATATCAAGTTGGCAGTAATCCGCCTAGTTACGATAAACAGTTTGTGCGCGATTGGCTAGAAAGCATCCACTGGAATAAGACGCCGCCAGCACCTGCTTTGCCAGAAGATGTGGCAAAAAAAACCAGCGAAAAATATTTAGAAGCTTATGAGAAATTAACTGGTCAAAAGTTAACCAGTTAATTGATTTAAAAGCTCAATCAATATGCTTGAAAAATTAAAGCAAATTGCTACACGCCTTAAAGTAGAATTTGTTTTCTACCAGCGTTTGCAAAAACATCCAAAAACGCCAAAGCTGGCTAAGGCTTTATTATGGCTGGCGATTGGCTATGTGTTGATGCCATTTGATTTAATTCCTGATTTTCTACCAGTTATTGGACAATTAGATGAATTAGTGATTGTGCCAATGTTGCTGTATTGCGCGCTAAAATTAACACATCCCGCTGTAATTGCTGAATGCCGGGTTATGACAACATGATGCAAATATGGCAAATGGTGCTGAATTTTGATGCGCATTTGCCTGCTCTGGTCGCCATGCACGCCAATATGGTCTATCTCATATTATTCAGCGTGATTTTTTTGCAAATCGGCGTATTGCCTTTCTTTTTTCTGCCCAGCAATCCATTTTTATTTGTTTGCGGTGCACTATGGGCCGCCTCTCAACTCAATATTGGACTGCTATTAGTGGTATTAATAGTTGCCACTGTTCTAGGTAATTTTTGTGGCTATGGGTTAGGTAAAACAGTCGGACAGATATTCTTTGTGGATTATTTAAAATGGCCAAGTCAGGCAGCATTAGATAAAACCCGAATTTTTTACGATAAGCATGGCGAAAAGGGCTTTCTATTTTGCTTATTTTTACCAATTATTAGAACGCTTGCTCCATTTTTGGCAGGTGTTACACAGATGGTTTTTTTAAAATTTGCGCGCTCATCTTCGATAGGTGCGATATTTTGGGTGCTAACTTGTGTATTGTCGGGTTATTTTTTTGGCAATATACCGATTATCCAGCGCCATTTAGGTACGTTTACTATGGCAGGCTTAGGTCTGTTGATTATTGCCGTGCTACTTAAAAAAGGCTGGCGGTTTTTTGCCAAAGGTAATTAATGCCAATTCAACTGGTTCGCGTATATATTAATCGCGCTTCAGCGCAACAAATCATTAACAAACTTCAAGTATAATTCGGTTTTTCCTTCAAGGCTGTTTTTAATATGTCGTTAAACCAAGTGCCGTCTGGCTTAGATTTACCCAACGATTTCAATGTGATTATTGAGATCCCTATGCAGGGCGACCCTGTCAAATATGAAGTGGATAAAGACAGCGGTGCGATTTTTGTTGACCGTTTTATGGGTACTGCCATGCAATATCCAACTAACTACGGCTATATTCCGCATACCTTGGCAGATGATGGCGATCCAGTCGACGTATTGGTGATGACGCCGGTGCCGTTGATTCCAGGTGTGGTTGTGCGTTGCCGTCCATTGGGTGTGCTGTTGATGGAAGATGAAGCAGGCTTAGATGCAAAAGTATTTGCGGTTCCCGTGCCTAAAGTTTGCGGTTTGTATGGACATTTAAAAGCGCATACGGATGTTTCAACTTGGCGCTTAGAAATGATTTCCCACTTTTTTGAGCATTATAAAGATTTGGATAAAGGTAAATGGGTGAAAATTAACGGTTGGGGTGATATCGAAGCCGCCAAAAAAGAGATTTTAGCTGGTGTTGAAAATTATAATAATGCGGAAGTGAAACCTGCTTTTTAATGCGTTTTATTCAGCTAGATTAGTGGTTAAATTAACACTAAAAATATCAATAAAAAGGCAGCTAAAAGCTGCCTTTTTATTGATTAAAACTTAATTATTAGTCTGAATTAAACATGAAGCAGTGGCACAATCAATAGCGCCACGATATTAATAATTTTAATCAACGGATTGACTGCTGGACCTGCAGTGTCTTTATACGGATCACCAACAGTATCACCAGTGACAGCGGCTTTGTGCGCTTCCGAACCTTTGCCGCCGTGATTGCCGTCTTCAATATACTTTTTGGCATTATCCCAAGCGCCGCCGCCTGTACACATTGAAATAGCCACAAATAAGCCTGTGACAATCGTACCCATCAGCAATCCACCCAATGCAACCGGGCCCAATATTAAACCAACTGCAATTGGCACTGCAACGGGCAATAGCGATGGAATCATCATTTCTTTAATGGCGGCAGTGGTCAGCATATCAACTGCTTTGCCATATTCAGGCTTGGCTGTGCCTTCCATAATGCCTTTAATATCTCGGAATTGGCGACGTACTTCTTCTACCACTGCACCTGCTGCACGGCCAACTGCTTCCATCGCCATTGCGGCAAACAAGAATGGGATTAAACCGCCAATAAATAAGCCGATAATCACCATTGGGTCGCTTAAATCGAATTTTACATCAATGCCAGCGCCTTCTAATTTATGCGTGTAATCGGCAAATAACACCAGCGCTGCTAAACCAGCAGAGCCAATGGCATAGCCTTTAGTCACCGCTTTGGTTGTATTGCCAACAGCATCTAATGGATCAGTGACATCGCGCACTTCTGCTGGCAAACCAGCCATTTCCGCAATACCACCAGCATTATCGGTAATCGGACCGTAAGCATCCAGCGCAACCACAATGCCTGCCATGCTTAACATGGCTGTGGCTGCAATCGCGATGCCATATAAACCGCCTAAGTGGTACGATGTCCAGATGGCTAAACAGACTGATAACACAGGCCAAGCTGTTGATTTCATTGAAATGCCAATGCCTGCAATGATATTGGTGGCATGGCCAGTGGTAGAAGCTTGTGCAACATGTCTAACTGGTGCGTAATCCGTGCCTGTGTAGTATTCGGTAATCCAGACCAGTACACCGGTTAAAATCAAGCCAACTGCACAAGAGCCAAATAATTGATTCGCAGAAACCGTTAAGTCGTCTGCGGTTAAGCCTTGTGGAAACAAATATTGGGTTACAAAGTAAAAAGCAATCAGCGATAAAATGCCAGCGACCGCTAAACCTTTATACAGTGCAGGCATCACGTTTTTCATACCAGGCGAAGCTTTCACAAAGAAACATCCAATGATAGAGGCGACAATTGACACCGCACCTAGCAATAATGGGTAAATCACCGCATTTGCGCTTGCATCGGTAATCAGCAATCCGCCCAATACCATGGTGGCGATTAAGGTCACTGCATAGGTTTCAAATAAATCAGCTGCCATGCCTGCACAATCGCCCACATTATCGCCCACGTTATCCGCAATCACCGCTGGATTGCGTGGATCATCCTCAGGAATACCTGCTTCCACTTTACCAACCAAGTCCGCACCAACGTCTGCACCTTTGGTAAAAATACCGCCACCTAAACGTGCAAAAATCGAGATTAATGAAGAGCCAAAAGCCAAACCGATTAATGGGTCTAAGTTTGTGTTTGTCTCGGCACCTAAATACCAGTAGAAACCTGCGACGCCCAGTAACCCTAAGCCAACCACCAGCATACCAGTGATGGCGCCACCTTTAAATGCTACATCCAGCGCTGGGCCGATGCCTTTGGTTGCGGCCTGAGCCGTGCGTACATTGGCTTTCACTGATACATTCATACCGATAAAGCCGCACGCGCCTGATAACACTGCGCCTACTACAAAACCGATGGCTGTGGTCATGCCTAAAAATACGGCAATTAAAATCGCCAATACAACGCCCACGACAGCGATAGTTGTATATTGACGGGCTAAATAGGCGGCTGCGCCTTGTTGAATTGCACCTGCGATTTCCTGCATACGCGCGTTGCCTGCTGGCAAGTTGGTAATCCATCTACTCATTACGACACCATATAACACTGCTAAAACTGCGGCAGCAATGGTGATTATTAGTGCAACTGACATGACTTCTCCCTATCTATTTATTATGAATAAATCTGAAACGACATCAATGACTGTACGAATAATGCGACTAGCTTATAAAACGGAAGTTGTAAAATGTAATTAATTTGTAACAACCGAATGTATTATGGCACTAAAGAACTGTGGCGACAACCACTTAAATTGCATGGAAATTATTTGAGTAAACTCAAATAAAACAAGCCTTCCAAGTCAGTTTTTGCGCTAAAAAACTAGTGAGGTAATATGGTTTTTTTTAAGATAGATTGTCTATCAGAGCAGTCTTGAAAGCGGTAATTTTCTAATCATTTAAATGCTGTCGGCTATCGGCAGCACAAATTTTTACTGTGATATTTTATTGGCGAGAGAATGAAGTTGCTTAGACAAGGGCGACTCACCTAAATCGAGTGCTAGTTTTTTTAGGGTATCCGCCGCATTTTTAGAGAGCTTGCGTATGGGCTTAACTGGCGTTTTTGGATGAGATTTAACTTGCACTTTCACTATAATTGCAGTAACTTTACATTCCCTAAAGTTTGGGTCGCTTAGTTGCAGATTATGCAATTGAGTCAAAAGATTAGCCGTGGTCAGTTTAATTTTATTCGCCACAATTGGACTATGTGCGTAAATGGTTAATTGACCGCTTTTTAAGCTGCCAACCGTGCTTAACTTGCTGAGCATAACTGGGCTTGCAGTAACCCAGAACTGTTGCAACAATTGGTGAGATTGCACTTGTTTATTCAATGCACTAAGCTGGGTGTTCTGATTGAAAAGCGTATCAATTTTGCGCATGCGCAATCTTAGCTAAAAAATGCTGACAACGAAACTAAATGCATCAAATAGGGTAATAGCGTTTAATAATTTGAGTTAAATAGATCATTTTAACGAGGATGAGTTAACCATACACTGATATGAATATTATTTTTATTTCTAATAAGCTGGCAACTGCAAAAAGTTTATCAGCGATGCAAGCTGGCGCGCTTGTCGCGGCGTTGGTATTAGTACCTGTTCTGCTCACCTTACTTTTTATTACCCCGCAAAACAACATTAAAGAACAGGGTGTAAAGGCGATGTTTCCACGTCAACTGAAAAGTTCCATTATTTCCTCCCAAGTACATTTAGATGCTTATGCAAAAGAACTGGGCGAGTTGCAGGCACGTATGATGCGATTAGATGCGCAAAGTGAGCGGCTAGAAAAGCTGGCGGGAGAGAAAGAAAATACAGTGATTAATCAATCAAGCGCAAAATCGTTGAGTCATATACATCGCAGCGGCGTTGGTGGCCCTTATGTTGATTCGCACCAGATGACTGAAGTGGATTTAAAAATCGCTATTCAAGCATTAACTGAGGCTGTGAATGCGCGTGACGAGTACTTGAGTACGATCGAAGCTAAAATTCTGCAAAAAAGCGTATTAAAAGATATGTTGCCAAACAGTAGTCCAGTGGATGCAGCTTTTAATTCATCCAGTTATGGTTGGCGAGTTGATCCGTTTAATGGCAATAAAGCCTTTCACGAAGGCTTGGATTTTACCGCTAATACCGGCACAGCAATCAGAGCCGCCGCTGACGGTATTGTGTCAAGCTCAGAGCGCACGCCCGATTATGGTAATATAGTCAAAATCGATCATGGATCTGGTTTGGAAACACGCTATGCCCATGCCTCTAAATTGCTGGTTAAGTCCGGTGAGCGTGTGGTGAAGGGGCAGGCAGTCGCAGAAGTCGGAAGCACTGGTCGATCGACTGGAGCACATTTGCACTATGAAATCAGGTTAAACGGCAATGCGCTGGATCCACGTAAGTATTTGCATCAATAAATTAAAAAGTCACATTGAAATAAAAAATAATTACCCAATATCCATACAATATAATTCATCTTCTTCAAATAATAGGTTTCCGAGTCCTCGGAAAAGCGGTGTCTCTTCATGTTATCCACGTTGGTTAGAAAATTTTTCGGCAGTCGCAACGATAGGCTTGTTAAGCAATACGGCCAAACTGTTAAGGAAATCCAATCATTAGAACCTGCTTTGCAGGCTTTATCAGATGAAGCCTTGCGCGCTAAAACAGAAGAATTCAAACAGCGCTTTCAACAAGGTGAAGGTTTAGAAAAACTGTTGCCAGAAGCATTTGCGGTTGTACGTGAAGGCAGTGTGCGTGCGTTAGGTATGCGTCACTTTGATGTGCAAATGATCGGTGGCATGGTACTTAATGCAGGAAAAATTGCTGAGATGCGTACCGGTGAGGGTAAAACTTTGGTAGCCACACTGCCAGTTTACCTGAATGCAATCACTGGCAAAGGTGTGCATGTGGTCACTGTCAATGATTACCTAGCTAAGCGTGATGCCGAGTGGATGGGCAAGTTATACAACTTTTTGGGTTTAAGTGTCGGTATTAATTTGTCGCAAATGCAGCACGATGCCAAACAATTGGCTTATGCAGCTGATATTACTTATGGTACCAATAATGAGTTTGGTTTTGATTATCTGCGCGATAACATGGTGTTCACTAAAGGTGAGCGCGTGCAGCGCTCGTTGAGTTATGCGCTGGTAGATGAAGTCGACTCGATTCTAATTGATGAAGCGCGTACACCGCTGATTATTTCAGGTCAGGCAGAAAATAGCATTGATTTATACAATCAAATTAATGCAGTCGCCAAACAGTTAACTGCACAAATCGTTGAAGATGGCGATGGCGATTTTTGGGTGGATGAAAAAGCCCAAACCGTGACCATGAGTGAGGCTGGACATGAGCGCGCAGAAGCGATTTTAGCCAGTTCTGGCTTGATGACTGAAGGTTCCAGCCTGTATGAAGCGTCAAATATCACCTTGGTTCATCATCTTTACGCATCATTACGTGCGCAGAACTTATTCAAAAGAGACCAGCATTACGTTGTAGATGATGGCGAAATTGTGATTGTGGATGAATTCTCAGGCCGTAAAATGCCAGGCCGCCGTTGGTCTGATGGTTTGCATCAGGCGGTTGAAGCTAAAGAAGGTGTAGCGATTCAAAAAGAGAATCAAACGTTGGCGTCGATTACTTTCCAGAATTATTTCCGCATGTATGAAAAGTTAAGCGGCATGACGGGCACTGCTGATACCGAAGCATACGAATTTAATCAGATTTATGGCTTGGAGACGGTCGTCATTCCAACGCATCGCAACATGTTGCGTAAAGATGCGATGGATAAAGTCTACCGCACCTCCGCTGAAAAATATAATGCGGTTATTGAAGACATTAAACAGTGTCAAGCCATCAATCAACCAGTATTGGTTGGCACAACATCAATTGAAAATTCTGAAATTATTTCTGCTTTATTAACCAAAGCCAACTTAAAACACGAAGTATTGAATGCTAAACAGCATGAACGTGAGGCGCACATTGTGGCAGAAGCAGGTCAGCCCGGTGCAATTACCATTGCCACTAATATGGCTGGTCGCGGAACCGATATTGTGTTGGGCGGTAATCCAGAATCTGCTATACACGCGGTTAACCTTGATGAAAAACTGGATGAGGCGCAAAAACTTGCCAAGATCGCGCAATTAAAAGCCGAATGGCAGCAACGCCATGATGCGGTATTAGCCGCAGGTGGTTTGCATATTATTGGTACTGAGCGTCATGAATCACGCCGTGTAGACAACCAACTGCGAGGTCGTTCAGGTCGTCAGGGCGATCCTGGTTCTAGTCGTTTCTATCTGGCTTTAGATGACCAATTGCTGCGCATATTCTCCGGCGATCGCGTTTCGGCGATTATGGAACGCTTAAAAATGCCAGAAGGTGAAGCGATTGAGCATGCCATGGTATCGCGGGCGATTGAAAATGCGCAGCGTAAAGTGGAAGGCCGTAACTTTGATATTCGTAAACAATTGCTAGAGTTTGATGATGTATCAAATGATCAGCGCAAAGTGATTTATGAGCAGCGCAACGAATTATTAGAAGCAACTGATATTGGTGAGACTATTGAGGCGATGCGTCACGATGTGCTTACTAGTATTTTCAGCACACATATCCCGCCAGGCAGTGTAGAAGAGCAATGGGATATTCCTGCTTTGGAAAAAAACTTAATAGCAGAAACAGGTTTAGATTTGCCTTTGCAAAAAATGCTGGAAGATAACCCTGATTTGCACGAAGAAACGTTGCGTGAACGTATTTTTGACGCAGCAGATGCGTCATACAAGGCCAAAGAGGTGCTGGCTAGCAATGATTCCATGCGCCAATTTGAACGTGCTGTCATGTTGCAAAGCATTGATAGCCATTGGCGTGAGCATTTGGCTGCTTTAGATCATTTACGTCAAGGCATTCATTTGCGTTCTTATGCGCAAAAAAATCCAAAACAAGAATACAAGCGCGAAGCGTTTGCCTTGTTTGAGGGCTTGCTGAATACCGTTAAAAGTGAAGTCACTAAAGTAACGATGCTGGTGCAAGTGAAAACACGCGACGACGTAGAAGCGGTAGAAAAACCAGCGGATGTGGCAAACGTACAATATCAACATGCAGATTTTGATGAAGCATTGGCCAATCCAAGCGATGAATTAAGCGGTCAAGAAAATGCGCAAACGGCCAACAGCAGCGAACCGTCAGTGCGCGAAGGCGTAAAAGTAGGCCGCAACGATCCATGTCCATGTGGCTCTGGTAAAAAGTATAAACAATGTCACGGCGTTTTAAGTTAACGGTTAAAACGTTTAACTTTTAGATGGTTTGAGGTTTAAGTAAATGCGCGATCTCGACAATCGCGCATTTTTATATCAGCTTCAAAAATATTAGTCTAACTATCTGGAATAAAGTCATGTCAGAAATTGAAATTCAATCGCCTTGTATCGGCGTATGCAGCATAGATGATTCAAGTGGATTTTGCCAAGGTTGCTACCGAACATTGGATGAAATTCAAGCTTGGTGGGATTTAACGAATCAGCAGAAACAAGAAGTGGCGCATAAAGCCACTGAGCGCGAAGCGCAAATGTTTGATTAAGCAGGATTGAATAAGCCGGTTTTCGATGCTTTATTTTAATAACTTAACCGATTTTTACGCTTAATTTTTTGAAACACGCTTAAATATTTTTACAATAAGTTGTTCAAAATCATCTACATAAGTAAACACTACAGGAATCACCAGTAAGCTTAATACCGTAGACGTTAGCAGGCCGCCAATTACCGCAACTGCCATTGGGCTTCTGAATGAACCATCACCAGAACCCCACTCTAAAGCCAGTGGTAACATCCCTGCTGTCATTGCAATGGTTGTCATAATGATTGGGCGTGCGCGTTTGTGGCAAGCGTCTTTAATCGCCTCCACTCGACTCAAATGTAAATCTCGCCGCGCAACGATGGCATATTCCACCAGCAGGATGGAGTTTTTGGTTGCAATGCCCATCAGCATAATCAGTCCAATCATGGATGGCATAGATAACGCTTTTCCTGCAATCAACATGCCTAAAAATGCACCGCCTAGCGATAGTGGTAGGGCAACTAAAATAGTCACTGGTTGTAAAAAGTCTTTAAATAGCAGCACTAATACAAAGTAAATACAAATCACACCAGTCAACATCGCCAGGCTGAAGCTGGCAAATAACTCGCCCATGGCTTCTGAATCCCCCAATTCGCGCTGCTCAACACCAACTGGCAGGTTCTGGATACTGGGTAATTTTTTTACAGCTTCAGCTACTTCGCCCAATGGCATGCCCGAAGTTTCAATATTAAACTGAATATTGCGTGAACGGTCGTAGCGGTCAATCATGGCAGGACCACTGGCAATTTTCATACTGGCTACTTGTTCCAGTGGCACAGGTCCGCGCGAGCCTGGCACAGACAGTTTTTGCAGTACAGATAAATCCGTTTTTGCGCTGTCGTCAAGTTTCACCAGAACTGGCACCTGGCGTTTCTCCAAGTTGAGTTTAGTTAATGCTTGCTGATAATCGCCCACCGTGGCGATGCGCAAAGTTTCGCCAATTGCTGAACTTGTCACACCTAAATCAGCCGCTGCGGTAAAGTCTGGCGTGACAATAACTTCTGGCCTGACTAATGATGCGCTAGAAGCAATATTGCCAAGGCCTGCAATCTTGCGTAAGTCTTTTTCAACCATGCTGGCGGCGGCTTGCAATGCAGCGCTATCTTCGCCTGAAAGTACCAGCACGTATTTTTCACCACTGCCGCCCAGGCCCACACTTATTCTAGCGCCTGGTAATTGTTGTAGGTGTTCGCGTATTTGTTTTTCAATCACTTGTTTTTTTGGCCGGTCACCACGTTCATCTAACAATATGGTTAATGTGGATTTTCGCGTTTCAGATGCGCCAGAACCAACGAAAGGATCTGTGCCTGCCGCGCCGCCGCCAATGGTTGTGTAAACGCTTTTGACATGCGGTATTTTAGCGATAATCAAGCGCGCTTGTTCGGAAGAAGCAATGGTCTGCTTCAATGATGCGCCGGGTGGCAGCTCTAATCGCACTTGTGTTTGTGAGTTGTCGTCAGACGGAATGAATCCTGTGGGCAACAAAGGAATTAGCATGAGCGATGCCACAAAAAAGCTGATAGCCGCTAGAATTGTTGCTAAACGATGTTTTAAACACCAACTGCTCACGCGCATATATAGCATCATCATTTTGCCATCTGCTACATGGCGGGTGCTGATTGGCTTCATCAAATATGCCGCCATCATGGGCGTTAAGACGCGCGCAACGACTAATGAAACGAACACCGCGATGGATGCTGTCCAGCCGAATTGTTTAAAAAACTTGCCTGGAATGCCGCTCATAAAGGCAGTTGGTAAAAATACTGCAATTAATGTGAACGTGGTGGCAATAACAGCCAAGCCAATTTCATCTGCCGCTTCCATGGCGGCCTGATAAGGCGATTTTCCCATGCGTAAATGGCGCACAATATTTTCAACTTCAACAATTGCATCATCTACCAACACGCCAACCACCAATGAAAGTGCTAGCAATGTCACCACGTTGATTGAAAACCCCAGATAATGCATGCCAATAAATGCAGGAATTACTGACAGTGGAAGCGCAACAGCAGATACAAACGTTGCACGAAAATCCTTTAAAAATAACCAAACAACCAATACCGCCAATACTGCGCCTTCTATCAATAAGGTAATAGAAGCGTTAAAATCATCCTGCACTGGCTTCACAAAGTTAAAGGCTTCCGTTATTTCAATATCAGGATGCGCTGTTTTGATTTCAGCCAGCGCTTTTTGCACGCCAGAACCTACTTCTAGCTCGCTTGCGCCTTTGCTACGAGTAACATCAAAACCTACGACGGTTTTACCGTTTAATAATGCGGTAGACGTACGTTCTGCAATTGTGTCTTTTACAGTGGCAACTTGGTCTAGGCGAATTTTTCGCCCATCGCTTAGTATGATTTCTAACTGCGCGAGTGCTTCTGCTGATTTCACCGTAGCAATGGTGCGGATAGGCTGATCGCTGCCGCCCAATTTGGTCGCACCACCTGCAACTTCAATTTGAGCAAGCCTTAACTGGCGTGAAATGTCGGCAGCGCTGGCATTTAATGATTGCAGTTTAGCGGCATCCAGCTCAACCCAGATTTGGCGATTGACGCCGCCAACGCGGCTCACGCTACCTACGCCTTGCACACCGAGCAGCTTGCGTGTGAGCGTGTCATCCACAAACCACGAAAGTGCTTCATCATCCAAACTTGGTGAGTAAATGGTAAACGCCAAAATGGGCGTGCCAGCCAGATTCACTTTTGAAATAATCGGGTCACGCAAGTCATCAGGTAAGTCTGCGCGCACTTCTGATACGGCGGAACGTACATCATCCACAGCTTCTTGCGTGGGCTTTTCTAATCGAAATTCCGCAGTAATGGTAACGCTGCCATCTTGAATTTTGGTGTAAATGTGCTTTAAGTCTTGCAGTTTCGCGATCGAATTTTCTATTTTTCTTGCAACTTCATTTTCCAATTGCCCAGGCGATGCGCCAGGCAAAGAGGCATTCACAGTCACGGTTGGCAATTCTAAATCAGGAAAATTCTGTACCTTCATGGCATTAAAGCTCATAAAGCCGGCCAGCGTTAATAAAATAAATAAAATCAGCGCGGGGACAGGATTTTTAATCGACCAGCTGGAAACGTTTATCATTGAGGAACGCTTTCAGGTGAAGCGCTCTCAGGCTGCGCTACGACCCGAACCGTATCACCATCAGCCAGAAACGCACCGCCATTTGCAACAAAATAATGGTTTAACTGGCTTTGTATTGATTGATTTTCAGTATCCAATAATTCAACTAAATTGCCACTGCGTCGTCCCGTGTTCACTTTTATCTGTTTGATCTGTGCAATCTGATTAAGCGCGGCAGTTTGCGAATTGCTGGTTTTATCATTCGGCTTACTAATTACTTGCATGGCGTATGAAAAGCCATCGCGCAAAACAATCGCATCGGCAGGCAATGTGTATGCTTCAGTATTTTCTAGTACGAATACACCTCTGGCGTACATGCCAGCCTTGGCTGTTTCTGCAGGAATATCCACATACAGCAAAGCATTGCGTGTCTGGCTGTCGATGCTTGGCGCAATCGCGCGCACTTTGCCGATGATTTTTTGCCCATCAGGAAGTATTAAGTCTGCTTTCATCCCGATGCGTATTTTGTTGATATCGGCAGATGTTAACTCTGCGCGCCATTCTAAACGACCTTTGCGTACTAATTTAAACAGCTCTTGCCCAGCGGCGGCAACAGAGCCGACTGTTGCGGTGCGCGATGAAATAACGCCATCATCCGGAGCGTTGACTGTGGTTTGTTTTAGCTTGATATTTTGTAAATTAAGTGTCGCTTGAGCAGCTTCTACACGCGCTTTGGTGCTGGCTTCTGCGCTTAAATACTGTTCGATTTGTTGCGTGCTCAACGCGCCTGTGTCTTGTATGCTTTTAGCTCGCTTAGCATTACTAGCGGCTTCAATTGCAGCTGCTTTTGCTTCGGCAAGGTTGGCGCTTGCTTGAGCCAAATCTGCCGAAATAGTGCCCGCTGCGAATCGCGCCAATATTTGCCCACGTTTAACTTTTTCGCCCACGTTCACCAATACTTCATTCAGTAATAAGCCGTTCACCTCTGCGCCAACAACCGCTTCTTGCCATGGTGCAATATTTCCGTTTGCGGAAATGGTCACATTAAGCATGCTGCGACTTATCTTGACGGTATTAACCGTCAGCGCCGCGTTGGTATTTGTTGTTTGAGCATTACTTTTTTTGGCAGAAACTTGTTTCGAATCAGGCGCTTTATGCTTAAAACTGAAAAAATACACCGCTAACGCAACTGCTATTACCAAAAGAATCCAGCCAGTACTATATTTTTTAAACATAAATGCTTACCTGTTTTCTTGAGTATTTTTAGTGTTAAGTTCAATATTATTTTTAGCAGAAGTAGAATTCTGCCAGCCGCCGCCAACCGCGCGGTACAAAGCAATCCAGGCGTTATTGCGGTCTTTAAGCACGTTAAGTTGATTGGTTTGCGCCTGCAATACATAACGGCGGTTTTCTTCTAGCTCAATCAAGTTTGCAAAACCTGCGCTTACTTTTTGTTCTGTCGCCAGTAATGACGCCTGATAACCAGCTAGAGCCGCTTGAACGTCAGTTTGGCGATTAGTGCTTGCGTGTAAACTCACCAGTGCGTCTTCAACCTCTTTTACCGCATAACGTACCTTGCTGCGATAATTTGCGGCGGCTTCTGCGTATTTTGCTTCTGCTGTATCTACATTTGCCCTGCGTTTACCTGCATCAAAAATTGGCAAAGTAATTGAGATTGGCCCTAAGGACCAAATCTCACCTTCACCTTTAAAACCAGAGCCAGAAAGTCGCATCCAGCCGATTGAACCGTTAAGCGAAACTTTGGGCAAACGTTGCGCTTGCGTATTTTTAACTTCCGCCGCCGTGGTCATCAAATCGGCTTCTGCGCTTACAATATCAGGCCGCTGGTTAATAATCGTGGCAGGCAGTTCTGCAATGCTAAACAGCGTTTGATTGGTTTCATTGGTGGCAAAAGCAGTTTCAGCAAGTTTTTGTCTAAGGGTGATTTCGTCTAAGTCAGTCAGTGCGACCAGTTCTTTAATACCTAAATCACACTGGGCTTGTTGCACTTTCACTTGCTGAGCGGAATCTGCTGCGCCAGCAAGCGCCAATTGATAAGCGCCATTTGCGCTAAAACCAGCTTTGTAGGATATTTCGGTTACACGAGCAGTTTCAGCGCGCGATTTTGCATCATTTTGGTTGATGGCTAACTGCATCTGGCAAAAGCGCTGATTAAAATAAGAAGTTGCCAACTCTGCCGCCACGGCTACGCGTGCCTCGTGCCAGCCAGCCTGTACGGCTTTTTCTTGCGCTTGCGCCGCTTTCAACAAGCCGCGATTGACGCCAAATAAATCTATCTCCCACGCGGCTTGCGCATTTATTTGCGTGGTAGTGATTGTCTGCCCGCCAAAGCCAAAAGCGCCGGCTTGCCCACCGCCAGGTTGCCCAACGCCTGCTGGAATAGGGCTGACACCAGTGCTGCCAATGGCTGGCTGTTGTACTGCTTTAGATGACGAAAGCGTGCTATCCAAAGTGGGCAATAGCGATGAAAGCGCACTCACACGATTGGCTCTTGCCTCTGCGATTTTGCTACTGGCGGTGGCGATATTAACGGATTCTGTCTGCGCTTTTTCTATCAAAGCTAACAACAGCGGATCTTGATATTGCATCCAAAATGTTTGTAGTTGCGACAATTTTCCGTCATGCGGCAAAGCGGTTTGCCAAGCAGGTGCAATTTTTGTAGCAGCAATAGTTTCTTTAGGCGATGCCTTGTTTTCTAGAAAGTCTAGTTTCAAAAAATCTAAAGACGCGCAGCCTAATAAATTCAGGCTTAGCGCCAGAATTAGTATTTTGAATGGGTGGGATTTTTTAAGCATTTTATACAATTGATCAATCTTGTTTTTCAGTTGATTGTTTTTCTTTGAGGGGCTGAATTAGCCAATTTTTTCGCCTGTCAGCTTCTGCCTGCACCATGCTCACCGCAAAATAAGTCAGTCTTTCATGTAGTACATCTAACGCTTTGTGCGTTGCGGTTAATTCTGGCGTGATACGCTCAATTACATCGCGTCCTGTAAAAAGATGCACGCCCATTGCCACAATACATAATGCCAAGCGGTGTAAATCGGCATCTACTTTTGCCACACCCAAATGTTTTTGCAACAGACTAATCAAGGCTTGATGATAGGGCGCAATGCCGTTATCAATTTCCTCTTCCCATATGCCTGTTGGTTCAACCATTTCACGCATATGCAAGCGAACACGCAATTTTGCGACATTGCCTAATTTAAGTGGCGCGATAAAAGCTTGAAAAAGCCCGCTTAATGCTTGTTCTAATGTTAAATTGGCATCGGTTAATACTGCAATATCATCGTCTGCTGTGCCGCATGATTCAGTAAAAACCACACGATACAAACCCGCTTTATCGCCAAAATAATAGGCAATCGCCGAAATATTGACTTGTGCCTGTTTGGCTATTTGCCTGGTGGAAGTGCGAGCGTAGCCATGCTCAGCAAATAATTGAAGCCCAGCCAGCACAATTCGTTTTCTGGATTCTTCGCCATCTGCACGTTTAGGAGATAGTAATTCGCACAATTTCACTTTAATATAACCTTAATAATTAAATCAAACGATTGATTTAATTATTTCAGATAGTGAATTCAATTGCAAGGGTAAATTTGGATTGTGGACTTAAATAAAATGGATTTAATTTAAATTGAGCGAGTACATGGGCTAAACAAGATTGCTTCTTGCTTGCGTAAATCATTCAGAATTTCTGTACCAAAATGCATAAATAGATGGATATCTGGATGTTGTAGTGCTGTTGCAAGTCGAGTCAGTGACATTTTTCCGGTTAATTGCTGCGCTTGAATCAGCGATAACAGCTCAAATGTGATGGGATTCAGCACGATAAATTTCACATCCAAACTGGTATTTCTAAATACAAATAAGTAAGTTTTTTCAATTGAAGCTGGTTTGAATCGAGGTGAAATTTTGTGTACGGGGTAATCATAGGTGAGCAATTCGCCAGATGGCGCAAGTGTGATGACGCAATCCAAACTGTTTAAATCGCCATCAATCGTTTGTGTCAGTTGTTGATTTAATGGTTTGCTGCTCACCGCCAGTTCAATCCATTCGTAATGGGCAAGTGGTTTTATATACGGTGGCAAATCTTCTACATTTAACGTTTCTAAAAAAGCTAAAAATTGTTGTGGAATCTCCCTGAAAAGCGGACTGTCAGCGGCATAATTCGCCACAAAATCTCGCAAGAGTTGGCGCCATTTTCGCTTGCCCAGTACGTTTTGGCAGACAGGAAAGCAAACAGAAACTGATTCAAAAATATTGTTAAATACCGCTTCGCGGTAAACAGCCATGCGCGTCCCCACAACTTTTGCAGGCTTGGGATGTAATGTGGGGTTGCGGATATGCGCTGTAAATGCCAGTTGATAGTGCTGAAAGTCTAACATGTTGCGCGTGTTAATTTTTGTTGCGGATTATCGGATTGCTTTATTGGATAGTTTGCCTGATATTGCGCTATTTTATTGACTTCGCGCATCAGTGTCGCCAGCGGTGGAATATTGCTATCGCGTTCTAAAAGTGTTGGGAAGGTGCCGAAAAGTTGATATGCGCTATCTAATAAATCCCATACCGGGTCAATCACATCTTTGCCATGCGTATCAATCAATAAATTGGCTGATTGTTGATAATGTCCTGCAATATGGCCATAGACAATGCGTTCGGCAGGAATTTTATGTAAAAAATCTTGCGCAAGTTTGTTTGGATTTTGCTGATGTTTAAAATTAACGCTATTCACGTAAATATTATTGATATCTAAATGCAACCAGCAATCGGCTTCTTGCAGCACGGCATTTAAAAAAGTGATTTCATCCATGGTAGAAATCGGTGCGGCGGCATAAAAAGAAGCATTTTCTATGGCGATGCGCTGACCTAAAATGTCTTGCGTCTGACGAATGCGTTGCGCTACATATTTCACCGCTTCATCAGTAAATGGAATAGGTAATAAATCGTATAAGTAGCCAGCTTTGCCTTGATAATTGTCGCTGCAATAGCTTAAATGTTCGGTGTAAAGCGGAATTTTATTTGCAGATAGAAACTGCTTAACTTGCTTTAAAAATCGCGTATTCAGTGGATCTGGTCCGCCTAAAGATAAACATAGACCGTGGCAGGCAATTGGGTAGCGTTCAACAAACCATTCTAAATCCAGTTCGGCTTTGCCGCCAGCATTAATCCAGTTTTCGGGCGCAATTTCTACAAAACTAATATTTGCAATTGCAGTATCTTGATACAAGTGCTGGATTTGAGGAATCAGCTCGCGCTTTAACCCCAAACCCACGCCTTGAATGTCAGCTAAAATTGACACAATATTAACGGTTAACTTTAGCTAACAAATAGCACATACTCAATTCGGCTATGGCTTATTTTTTCTCTGCACCGCATTTGCCTTCACCACATTTACCGTCTTTCATTTCTTTAGCGTCAGTTTTTTTCTCTGCACCACATTTGCCTTCGCCGCATTTACCATCTTTCATTTCTTTTTTCTCGGCGCCACATTTGCCTTCGCCGCATTTACCATCTTTCATTTTTTCGTCATGATGTTCTGCTACTTGATAGCCACTGGAAAGTGATGTGATTGCAAATGGATTTTCTGCGGCGTTAACGGTAGCAGCGCCAATAGATAAAGCGAATGCACCTGATAAAGCTAAAGCGATTGTTTTGTTAGAAGTGTTCATGATTTATTTCCTTTTAAGTAAAAAGTTAAGTTAAGTATTTCAAATTAAGTCATTTAAGTTAAGTCTTATTGATAATCAATTTCTGGACCAATAGTTTGTTACTTGTAGCGTGCAGTTTCATATACGCAATTTAATCTACCCTAGATTCAATTGAGTTAGTAATGCGACTTTTAGTTTCCGAAGGTAATTGAATGTTCTGGTCATTTTCGATCGATTTACTCATGCGTTTTAGTGCAATACGCATGGCTAGTAATTGCTGGCTAAAGCGTTTGCAATATTTGCACATGCTTACATGTAAACGCAGCGCAAAACGTTCGCGCCAATTAAGCTCGCGATCTAACGATTTTGAAATAAGCTGACTTGCCTGTTTACAAGTTAACATCATTAAACCTTTACACTCCTAACCAATTCATTTCCAGACATTTCCTGATTCCCATTCGGGCCCTGTATAACATCACCCAAGCATTGGTCGTTGTGATATTAAGTTCCTTACAAATTTCTTCATTGTCGGTTTCATGGACGTCGCGCATTAAAAACAGCGTGGCTAATTTAGCGGGCAATCTTTCCATACAGTTTTGCAATATGGCCAAAAATTGTTTTTGCTGTAACGCATTTTCTGGAATATCCCAAGCGATTGGCCCTTCAGTCCAATGGCCAGCGTCATCGAAAAATTCATCCATATTCGCATCTGCATCAGACATTAAATCGCTGGCAACGATTTCGCGTACGTTTTTACGCATCACATCAATAATTTTATGCTTTAAAATACCAGTTAACCAAGTACGCACTGACGACTCTCCAGCAAACGATTGGCTTTTAATTGCCGCCAAAAATGTCTCTTGCACCACATCTTCAGCCAAATGCGGATCGCGCAAACGGGCTAACGCAAAGCGATATAAAAAATCTCCATGTTGATTTAGCCAGTCATGCACATTGCTTTTTGTCATGGTTTATATTCAATCATGTAAGTAAAATTTAAGCAAACTAGCCTGTGCTAGGTCGCGTGTTGCTTTAATCTGTTTTGCCCACTTTTTGCTGCAATAAACGTAAATAATGGACGCTGTCTAAACCCATGTTATTGCGCTGCGCCAGCCAAATAGTCTCGCCCAGGCAGTCCAAAATATCATGCAAGGCGTCATGCTCATTCTGGTATTTAAGCTTTAATTGCTCATAGATTGGCGCAATGCCAATCGGCTGATTGATACTGATTTGTTCCAAAATAGATAAGTGCAAACTCATGTGTAAAAACGGATTGGTTTCGCCCAGTTCTGGATAATAAGCGACATGTTTATATTGTTGAGGGTTATCCAGAATAGCGTGATATTCAGGATGCAAATGCATCACTTTTAGACCGAGTTTTTCTAAATCTGACAATGCCTGATCGGTTTTGGATTTCGCCCAAGTGCCAAAAAAGAATTCGCGCACTTCATCACGGGAAGGATTAAATAAAGCCATATTAATGTCCAAACAAACCCAAAGCGGCGGAATACTGCAATAAGGTATTTTTGCCTTGAATCGGCGCAATCACGCCGTTACCATAAAAGCCGATTAAGGGTAATCGTGGGAATAAAGCTTTAATTAAAGCTAAATCTTGATCAATACAGTTGTATAAATAAGGGCCGCGGCCAAGATTTGAAAATAACAAAGAAAACTGGGGCTTTACTGCTAATTGTTGTTTGAGTTGCGTTGCTGTTTTCACCAAATCCACCTGCGCGGCATCCATATCGCGTACCGCCCAGCTTAACCAGTCACCCACTTTTAATGGCCGCGAGAGTGTAACTGCCTGAGACGATTGATCCCCAGAAATAATATTGGCCAGCGAATAATCGCCGCGTTCAATGTGAGAAGCATGATTGGCATGCACCGCCATCAATTGATGGTATTTAATAGGTATTTGATTTTGAGCATATTTATCCCAAGCGGATTGCAACGTGGTCAATGCGGGTAAATTCGCTATTTTTAAAACGTCATGCTGATTGCTGGCTGTAATCCTGCGTGGGCTGGTCATCAACTTTAAACCATGGGTTGCGCCAACAGCGCAATTTAATCCACTTAACTGCATTTCACACATTCCCTGCGTAATGCCTTTGGCGTTTTCCCATACTGAAAAAGAACCATGTCCGATGGCATCGCCAGACACACCGCCAAAGCGTGGCGAATTTGAATCTAACCATGAGGTATTGATCGCATTGGGTGCAGTAAGCGTGAGCAGCGTAGTTTGCTTTGTCAGCGCTGAATTTTTGTTAATTTTTAATAGAATACTCTCAGAAAAAACCATCGCTGCCGCGGCGGGGCTATCAATTACCCAGTCTTCCTCAGTAAAAATACCGATAGCGGAACAACCAATTATTTGTGTACAACTGGCAGCTTTGGCTGCGGCCTTGATTGCCAATTGCGGTTGTGAGGCAAATTCTGAAGTTAAAAATAATAATACGCAGGCGGGCGCATCCACTTCCGCTTTTTGCATTGCCGATAACACTGCTTGCGCTGCCAAGTCTGGCAGGGTTTTATTGCCAATAGCTAATCCGGTGGCTACTTTCATAATTGAGCTATTTTATTTTCAGGCATTTTGATATCGTTAATCATATCTTCACCAGCCATCAAATGTTTTGCTGGAGTTAACTTATGCGGATATTCGCATAAATCAACGATACAACATTCGCCGCATTTTGGCTTGCGTGCAGTGCAAGTATAACGACCATGCAAGATCAATAAATGATGCGCATCTTTAAGAAAAACTGGCGGAATGGTTTTTAAATATTTTTGTTCAACCGCATATACGTTTTTGCCCGTGGCTAATCTTGTGCGATTGCCCAAACGAAATAGATGTGTATCCACCGCGATTGTTGGTTCACCAAAAGCCGTGTTTAAAATTACATTAGCCGTTTTGCGGCCGACGCCAGCAAGGGCTTCCAAGGCTTCTCTGCTATCGGGCACATTGCTATTATGCAAATCGATTAACTGTTTACAGCAAGTCATCACATTTTTTGCCTTGGCGTGATACAAACCGATGGTTTTGATGTAATGCTTCAAGCCTTCAATACCGAGTGCCAATATCGATTCTGGCGTATTAGCAACGGCAAATAATTTGCGCGTGGCAATATTAACGCCCTTATCTGTCGCTTGCGCCGACAAGATAACTGCTATTAGCAATTCAAACGTGCTGCTATATTCCAGTTCAGTCGTTGGCTGTGGAATCGCAATACTTAAGCGCTTAAAAATCTCAAAACGTTTTTGTGCGTTCATTTAAGTGTGTTACTGATAAAAAATTGAGTGAAAATAAATGATAGAGGCAAAGTTGATCCTTAAAGCTGCGATTTCATTTTATTTTTCTGAGACTTTAAGTGATTTAGCGCGCTCGATTGCTGTTTCAATAGCAGATTGTTTGATGTTTTTAATGATTAACGCATTGTTATTGCCCGACAAATTCGCCAGGTTATTCAGGTTTTTTTTGAACACTTCATGCTTGCGTTCACTATATTTTTGCATAACCTCAGTTTCTTCACGCGCTAGTCTGCTCAGTCTGAAATCATAACGTCTGCGTGCTAAATCAGCCGCTGTTTTAGATTTTTCTGCCACATTCACGTTGTTGTTGCAATGCTGCGGCATATTTTCAACTGGCTGCATGCTGATGCAATCCACCGGACAGGGCGCCAAACATAATTCGCAGCCAGTGCACTCATTCGCAATCACGGTGTGCATTTGTTTAGATGCACCTAAAATTGCATCTACTGGACAAGCTTGAATGCATAAAGTACAGCCAATACAAGTTGCCTCATCAATAAAAGCCAATGCTTTGGGCTTTTCTAAGCCATTTTCAGCGTTAAGCGGCTTGTATTCTATGTGTGTCAGATTAGCTACTGCGCGTATGCCTGCATCGCCACCTGGCGGGCATTGGTTAATATCTGCCTGGCCATTTACAATAGCGATGGCGTAGGGTTTGCAACCGGAAAAGCCACACTTTGTGCATTGTGTCTGCGGCAAAATTGCATCAATTCGTGCAATTAAAGTATCGCTTTCAGTTATAGAATTACGCAGCATAAACCCGATGCTTATCCAGAGTAAGGTTCAGAAAAAGCGCCATGTGTAATATTGTTAACATATTGTTTTAGTGCGTTTTTTGAGAAAAAATGTGTGGTAAAGTGGGATTATACCGCTTAATGCATTTAGTTATGATGCGGACAATTGCTTAAATTTTCCTGCAAATCAACCAAAATAAACACTGCCGCGTTACAAATTGATATCCGTTTGAACATAGTATTTCGTGAACTATCAATTTTGACAAAGTCATAGACTAATTGAATCGGCAGCGTATTCGCATTAAGCCGTCAGTTTCGGTTAAAATAGTAATAATTTTGTGGGTTAAGGTTAACTATGTTGCAAGGTAGTATGGTTGCTATCGTCACGCCGATGTTTGATGATGGCAGTTTAGATTTAAGCGCATTACGTAAACTGATCGACTGGCATGTTGATGCTGGAACAGACGGTATTGTGGTTGTGGGGACAACCGGTGAATCGCCAACAGTGAATGTTGATGAGCATTGTTTGTTGATTCAAACCACGGTTGAACATGTGGCAGGTCGCATTCCAGTGATTGCGGGTACTGGCGCTAATTCAACACGTGAAGCAATTGAACTAACCCAGTATGCTAAAGACTTGGGTGTTGATGCCTGTCTTTTAGTCGCGCCTTACTATAATAAGCCCACGCAGGAAGGCTTGTATCAACATTTTTCCGCTATTGCGGCAGCGGTAGATATTTCGCAGATTTTATATAATGTACCCGGCCGCACTGGGTGCGATATTAGTAACGATACTGTCCTTCGTTTAGCAGCCATCAAAAATATTGTTGGTATTAAAGATGCAACTGGCGGCATTGAGCGCGGAACTGATTTGCTATTACGTGTACCTAAAGACTTTGCGGTTTATAGCGGAGATGATGCAACTGGGATGGCATTGATGTTATTAGGTGCGCATGGCGTTATATCTGTTACTGCGAATGTTGCGCCAAAATTGATGCGTGAGATGTGTGAAGCAGCAATGACGGGTAAAGTAGCCATTGCTTGTGAGATTAACGGGAAATTATTCGCATTACATCAAAAATTATTTGTTGAGGCAAACCCGATCCCGGCAAAATGGGTTTTGCAGCAAATGGGTTTAATCCAAACAGGCATTCGTTTGCCCATGGTGAATTGCTCAGCGCAATTCCATGATGTATTACGTGGCGCGATGAAAAGCGCTGAAATTACTTAGACAAGCAATATATATGGTGGTTATCAACATGAAACAGGTAGTGAAAAAGCAGGTAGTAAAATTAACAACAGGCGTTTTATTGGCAGTGCTGGTGACGGCTTGTGATTCTATTCCATTTATTGATACATCTTCGGATTACAAAGGTGCCGGCCGAGCCAAACCTTTAGAAGTGCCACCAGATTTAACCAGTGCGCAAACCAGCGATGCATACAATGTGCCTGGTGGCAGCACAAGTTATAGTGATTACAACCAAGCGCAAGAAGGCCAGGAAGTGGGCGTGGAAAAAATATTACCCACCACAGACGGCGTGCGTTTAGAAAAAGCAGGCGCGCAACGATGGCTAGTCGTAGATGCTCCGGCGGAAAAAATCTGGCCAGCAGTACGCGAGTTTTGGATTGAGCAAGGTTTTGCAGTGCGGGTTGAAAATGCGCAAACAGGTGTGATGGAAACGGAATGGATTGAAGCCGATGCGATTAAAGCACAAGATGACAAAAAAAATATCGGTGAAAAATTCGATAAATGGTTAGATAAACTATCCGGTTTTGCGGACAGACGCAAGTTTCGTACAAGATTGGAACGTGGTGAAAAAGAAGGCTCAACTGAAATTTACATGACGCACAGAACTGTAGCTGGCGCGGCTGATGACGGTAAAAATAGAATTCAAACCCAATTAGGTGAAATTGAAACAGGTTACCGCGCAGATACCACGCAAAAAGCAGTAGAAGAAAATGATGGCGATTTGGATGCAGAATTATTGCGTCGTTTAATGGTTAAGCTGGGAGTTGAAGAAAAACGCGCACAAGAAATTATAGCGAACCCAGTTGCCGAAAAACGTGCGGACGTTGTTAAAGAAGCGGATAGCAGCGTAACGCTTAACTTAAATGATTCGTTTGACCGCGGCTGGCGTAGAGTTGGGCTTGCATTAGACAGAATTGGGTTTGTGATTGAAGATAAAGATCGTTCTACCGGAACATTTTTTGTGCGTTATTCTGATGTAGATATTGATACTGGACCGAAAAAGAAAAAAGGTTTATTGGATACACTGGCTTTTTGGAAAGATGATGATGAAATTGAAAATAAATCTAAACCAAAAGAAGAAAAAACCATTGTAGATAAACTGCAGTTTTGGAAAGGCGAAGACGCTAAATCCGATCCTTCTAAACAATATCGCGTCAAAGTGGCTGAAACAGAAGAAGGCGGAACGCGCGTGAATATGGTGGATGAAGAAGGTAAGCGTAATCGCAGCACTACTGCCAACCGTATTATTTCCTTGCTGTATGACCAATTAAAATAATCTACTTTAAATACGTAAATGCGGTTTGCATCCATAGGAAGTGGCAGCGCGGGCAACTGCATGGTTATCGAGCAAGATGCCACACGCATTTTGCTCGATTGTGGTTTCAGTACAAAAGAAGTGATTACTCGTTTGCAAAAAATTTCTTTAACGCCTGAGCAAATAACAGGCATTTTGATTACACACGAGCATGACGATCATGCCAAAGGTGCATTTAAATTAGCCGCAAAATATAACATCCCTGTTTGGCTCTCTCACGGTACGTTAAAAATGTGTGAGCGATATTTGCCAGAACAAGCCAATATTCAATTGAATATCATTGATAGTCACGTGAGTTTTGAAATCGAAAATCTGCAGGTGACGCCCTATCCTGTACCGCATGATGCGCGGGAGCCCACTCAATTCAGTTTTTACGATGGACAGCGAAAACTAGGCGTGCTCACAGATGCAGGGTCATCAACGCCTTATATTGAGCAGATATTAAATCAATCGGATGCGCTTGTGCTGGAATGTAATCACGATTTAACCATGCTTGAAAATGGACCTTATGCATGGACGCTTAAAAAACGTGTCGGTAGTCGTTTGGGTCATTTAGATAATAGTAGCGCTGCTCAGTTGTTGGCTAAGTTGGATAATTCACGCTTGAAACATATTATTGCTGCACACTTAAGCGCAAAAAATAATACACAGGAACTGGCCAAACTATCGCTTAGCACAGTGTTAAATTGTGATCCAAGCTGGATAGGAATTGCCCAGCAGCAAGATGGCTTTGACTGGAGAAGTTTAAATTAGCCGATAGATTAGCAAGATAAAACCACAAATAAAAAAGCCGACGTTAAGTCGGCTTTTTTAATGCTGAAAACTAAATACTAGTTAGTTTCGGCAGCTGGGGTTTCGGGTGCGGGAGCATCTGCAGGAGCAACTTCCTCTGCAGGTGTAGGCGTAGCTTCGGCTGGCGCTTCAGCAGCAGGAGCAGTTTCCATAGGAGCTTCCATTGGAGCCGCTTCAGTCGCAGGCGCTTCTTCAGCAGGTTTTTCACCACAGGCGGTTAACGCCAGTGCTAATAATGCAGCTAATAAGGCAGAACGTGTCATTTTATATTCCTTAGAGAGTTTAATTAATTAAACAACTTTTAAACAAATTTTCGATAACCGCTTGAAAGTTTTACCTTATTAGCTATACCGAGTAATGAAAATTCTACCATCTATTTTAAAAAAAGCCACAAAAAAGCCGACACATGTCGGCTTTTTTGTGTTACAGCTAAATCAATTAGAATCTAATTGATGATTAGTTTGCTGGTGTTGCAGCAGCTTCCGCTTCAGTAGCAGCAGCATCAGTTGCAGCGGCAGCGGCATCTGTAGCAGCAGCGGCAGCATCAGTTGCAGCATCAGCAGCATCTGTAGCAGCTTCAGCTGCAGGATTTGCGTCAGTTGCAGTAGCAGCTTCGCCAGCAGCAGCAGCAGCTTCACCAGCCGCTTCAGTTGCTGTTGCAGCTGCTTCAGCAGCTTCTTCAGCAGGTTTTTCACAAGCAGTTAATGCAAGTGCTAATAATGTAGCTAATAGAGCAGAACGTAACATTTTTATATTCCTTAAACGAGAGAGTAGACTATGAGTTTTAACCAATTACGGTGGACCACTTTTAGCCCAACCGAACCGACGCGATTTTACCAGTAATTATAGAAAATTCCAGTATATTTTGATTTGGTTCATTAAAAATCGTTGATTTGCAACAATTTATCTAACAAACCTCATGAATTTGCCAAAAAGATCAATCCACTTTAATACTTAAGCTGCTGTTTTGTGTATTCGTGCTGGATTGCGCCGCTAGGATTTTGCGACTGACATCGTCATTATTTTGCATGGTGCCGCCAATATTCACCCATTCTCCTAAACTAACACGCACGATGGTTTTCAGTTGTTCAAAATCAATAAAACCTTGATTGTTCACACTGGCAATGCGCGGTGTGATTTCCAATTCCACGTGATTGCCAATGGTGCGCGGACGTACCGCAAAGCCGGTAGTTACTTCGCGCCAATCGGTTATCGTATTCACCTGAATATAACGCTGTGTGATACTCACCCATTCTTGCGTAAACGGAATCACTTGCCCGTTGCTGATAAACGCGCGTTCGCCATCCAGCACGCTAATAAACTGGTTGGAATGTTGGTGTGTGCTACTGCTATTGCGTTCAACTTTTACGTTTCCACCATTTGTTGTGCGTCTACTATTGCCAATACTGACATTGCCTGTGCTTATCCTGCCGCGACCTTCTATACGTTGAAGCTGGCTGTCGTTTTGCGCATCATTTTTGACAGTGATTTTACGGTTAACTCTGGCCGCGTCCAGCTTTTCTACCAAAGCTTCGATCTCACGCATGCGTTCTGGCGGCGCGCGCAGAATCAACTGATTATTCACGCCTGTCGCCGTGCCGCCAGCACCCACCATGGGGGAAATAGTCGGCAATAAATCGCTGACAAAACGATGTTGCAACGTGATGATTTTAAATTCATTTTCAGCCAGCGCTAGCGCGCTATTTAAGCATAAACTTAATAATAAAAACACAGGCATTATTTTTTGCATCTAATTATCCGATTGTCCATTTATCACAAGCCAAGCTTGGTTACAGAAATAGCCTCTGCAGTTTCCGCTAATAATTCATCATAACGTAATAACAAATTGGCCGCCGCTTCTGCATCATTCAAGGCAAATTTAAAGCGCGCCTGGTCTATATGAAAACGCCGGCAGTAATGTTTTTTGTCTGCAATCACAAAACAATCTTTCGCTACTTTCGCCATATCGTTGGTCTCATACACGCGCATTTTGTGCCCATAAATGCTTAATAGATCAAATAAACGCGCGCAGTTAGCACTAAAAAAATGTGCATTTTGCAAAATAATGGTCAGTTCAGAATACGCATTTTTACCCAAAAAACTTTGGATTAAGTCAAAACGTTTCAAGCTGGCGTAATCACCTTTTTCAAAACTTTGGTCGAAAATCAGCAGCTCACTTTCAGCTTGCATAATCACTAGATCCAGCGCCGCAGCGTAATTACGCTCTCCCAGCATCACGCTATCCGCGATTAATTCTGATTCATCCATCAATAATTTCCGCCAAATTAATTTAATCTATTTAACACAAGCCAATTTACTCAAAGAAAATAAAACCAGCTAAATAATAATCGAATAATATATCGGCAAGCAAAATGTACAGATTTTGCGATAAGCCGCTTTTATCTAAGTAACGATTATTTGCAAAATCTTGCATCGTTTCAATTAATACGTCTTCTACTTGCAATTTTTCGCCATTTAAATAAAAGACATCATTGGTAAATAACAGTTGCGATTTTAAATCGAGGCGCAGGGTTTTTTGCTGTAAATGCTTGAGAAATTGCTTTTTACTTAACCCATCAGCAGGTTCAAAAAACACATCTGGCTTAGGTTCTGTCAGATACTTACCTAAAAAATCCGCCACATGTTGCTTATCCCAGCTAATTTTTTGCAGCATCTCTCTTACTTGATTAATCATGTCATCGCTGATTTCTGCAGGATGTTTTTGCAAAGTTAAATCAGGGTCGCTATATAAAATATTTTCAGTGTTTACAAAGCTTAAGTTATCTTGCAGATAGCTTAAAAACTCATGCATCAATTCCTGTTGATTAGGTGCGCGAAAGCCGACTGAATAGGTCATGCAATCGTCGCCCATCGCGGTTCCCCAATGCGCGATTTGTGGGGGCAAGTAAAGCATATCGCCCGCTTCCAGTGTCCATTCCTGCTCAGCTACAAAGTTTTTTATTATTTTTAAAGGTGCATTTTCAATTAGGCTTAAGTCATTTTGTGTGCTGATTTTCCAATTTCTGCGTCCGCTACCTTGCAACAAAAAAACGTCATAGCTATCGATATGCGCGCCAACTCCACCGCCATCTGGCGCGTAGCTCACCATCAAATCATCCAAGCGCGCGTGGGGAATAAAATTAAACTGCGCCAATAAATCCGCCGCTTCCGGCAGAAAATGATTCACACTTTGCACAAGCAAAGTCCAATCTTTATCAGCCAATTTGGCAAAATCCTCATCGTCAAATGGACCGTTTTTGACAGTCCATTTTGCACCATTCTTTTGCACGATTCTGGCTTGCACATCCTCCTCGCACGCCAAGCCAGCTAATTCGTCTGGCGTTAACAATCCGGCAAAATCAGGCATCGCGTTTCTAATCAGTAAGGGTTTTTTCTGCCAATATTCAGCCAAAAATTGTGCTGGCGTTAAGCCGTTTAAAAGAACAAGTGGATGTAAATTAGACATGGGTTTTCAGGTTTTTCGAGATTGAACATATGATAACCTATGAATCCACGCACATAAAAAACATCAATTGCGATGCTATACAAGTTGGTATATATTGATGCTTGAATATAGAGTATTTAAAGCGAGGTGAAAGATGACGACAGCGACTGATATCAACGATTATGATGCGATTTCAAAAGTGATTCAACACTATATTGACGGCGCAAAAACCGGCAAGGGCACACTAATGAAGCCGGCTTTTCATGATGATGCCACCATATTTGGTTATGTCGGCGCCGATTTGTTTGCAGGTCCTATTCAAGGGCTTTATGATTGGAACGATGCAAACGGCCCCGCGGCTGGAATCGTTTCGCGTATTATAAATATCGAAGTAGTGGGAACGGTTGCCAGCGTTCGTTTGGAATCGGATAATTGGACAGGACATCGCTTTACGGATTTTTTCAATTTGCTGAAAGTAGACGGCAAATGGAAGGTGATGAATAAAGTGTTTCATTTGCATGCTTAAAAAGTTAACCATTAAAATGCATTAAAAAATATAATTAATTGGTATTTGTTTGAGGAGAAATTGTGATGAATAAAGCGGTAGATACTGGCATTAAAACCTTTCACGGCGGCTGTCCACACGATTGCCCGGACACTTGCTCAATGGTTTACAGCGTGCAGGATAACAAACTAATTTCAGTCAAAGGCAATGCCGATCATCCCATGACGCGTGGTGGTCTGTGCGTCAAACTCAAAGATTACGAAAAGCGCCATTATCATCCAGACCGTTTGCTGTACCCGATGAAACGCACTGGCCCAAAAGGCAGCAAACAGTTTGAAAGAATCACTTGGGATGAGGCGCTGGATACCATCGTAGATAAATGGCAATCAATCATTAAAGAAAGCGGCCCGCGTGCAATTATGCCGGCCAGCTATTTGGGTAACCAAGGTTTAGTACATGGCTTAAATGGCGGCGATGCTTTTTTTAATCGCTTAGGCGCAACGGTGACTGAGCGCACATTCTGTGGCGAAGGCTCATGCACCGCATGGTTGCTGACTGTTGGGCCAACGGCAGGCGTGTGTCCAGAGAGTTTTATCCACTCTAAATACATTATTATTTGGGCATGTAATTCGGTTTCGACCAATTTGCATCACTGGCATATTATTCACGAAGCGCAGAAAAAGGGTACAAAAGTAGTCGTTATCGATTCTTACGCGTCTAAAACTGCTAAAGAAGCCGATTGGCATATTGCGCCAAAACCTGGTACTGATGGCGCATTGGCGATGGCGATGATGAACGTAATTATTGAAGAAGGCTTGGTAGACCAAGATTATGTCGATAATTATACGGTTGGTTATGCCGAATTAGCTGAGCGTGCCAAAACTCGCACGCCGGAATGGGCAGAGCAAATCACTGGCATACCAGCGGAAGATATCCGCAAATTAGCCAGAGAATACGCCACAACGCCACCAGCGGCTATTCGCTTGGGTGTCGCGTTAGAAAGAAGTTATGGCGGCAGCCAAGCCATTCGCGCTGTCACTTGCTTGCCCGCTTTAATAGGCGCTTGGCGCCATGTGGGCGGCGGTGCGTTGCAATTCCCAGTGTGGGAGCATCCGTATAAATTCGATGTGATTTCGCGCCCAGATTTGATTCCAGAAGGCACGCCAGTGGTGAATATTTTGCAACTTGGCCGCGTGTTAACGAATGAAATTGAGCTTGAAATACCGATTAAGTCGTTGATGGTTTGGAATACCAACCCGGTGACGCAATCGCCCGAAACGGACAAGATTATTAAAGGTTTGCAGCGTGAAGATTTGTTCACCATTGTGGCGGATCACTTTATTACTGATACCGCCGCTTATGCCGATATCGTGTTGCCCGCCACTATGGGCGCGGAAATGGAAGACATGATTCTGTCATGGGGACATTTGTATCTGACTTACAACGCCAAATGCGTCGATGCGCCGGGCGAGGCGATTTCGAATAACGAGATTTTCCGCCAATTGGCCAAACGCTTGGGTTTTGAAGAAGACAATTTCAAATGGAGTGATTCTGAATGTTTAGAGAATTACGTCGATTGGAACGCGCCAGCTTGTGACGGGATCGATTTAGCCTATTTGCGTGAGCATGGTTTTGCGCGTTTAAATGTGGGTACAAAAGATAACCGCGCACCGCATAAAGAGGGCAACTTCCCTACGCCAACCGGTAAATGCATGTTTTTGGTAGAAGGCGCTAAAAACTTTGTGGCAGGGCCGTTCCGTCAAATGTATGAAGGCTTTCAGCCGGGCGAGGATTTAGATGCGTTGCCCGATTACGTTGCTTCGCGCGAATCGGCCGATAGCAATCCAGCATTAGCAGCAAAATATCCGTTAAGTATCATCTCGCCAAAAAGCCACGGCTTTTTAAATTCTTGCTATGGCAATGTAGCCGATAAAATCAAAGTACAAGGCGAGCAGTTTGTGATGATTAACGCTGCCGATGCCGATATGCGCGGCATTAAAGAGGGCGCGAAAGTGCGTGTGTTTAATGAGCGCGGCGCGTTTGAAGGCGATGCGCGGATTACCAATGATGTGAATCCGGGCATTGTGGTGGCAACGCTGGGTTATTGGCGCCAGCTAAATAAAGGCACGGTGAATTGTATTAGTTCGGCGGAGTTCGGGGATATGGGGCATTCGACTACGTTTTCGGATAATTTGGTGGAAGTGGAGTTGGGTTAAATATTATTAGGGAGTTTATTTTGAAAAAAACTGATTACATAATTCGTCAAATCAGAAAATCATATAATAAAAAATATGAAAATTATGTTGTTACAAGAATTTGGCATTTAATAAATAATTTAGACATAAAGTTTGTCACTCAACAACATGTCACTAGACCAGATGGCCGTGCATTGACTGATATGTATTTTCCACAGATCCAATTGCATATTGAAATAGATGAACCATCAAAATCACATTTTGATTCAGGCGGCATACAAGTTGAGCGTGATATTGTGCGTCAACAAGACATCATTAATGCAACCAATCATTCTTTGAAAAGAATTAATTGTTGCGGTGATATAAAAAGTATTAATAAGCAAATTGATGAGGTAGTTAATTTTATTAATAAAGAGATTGAGTCTAAAAAAATTACACCGTGGAACATAGATGCTGAATACGATCCACAAACTTATATTGATAGAGGCTCTATTTCCGCTCAAGACGATGTTGCATTTTTAACCATAGCAGATGCATGTAATTGTTTTGGACACAAATATAAAGGATATCAACGTGGTGGAGCGAAACATCCATACGAAGACAGAATAATTTGGTTTCCAAAGCTATACATTAATAAAGACTGGGAAAATGAGATTACATTTGAAGAAGATATAATCTATGAGAAAAAGAAAGTTGGTCATAAAGAATATTTTGAAATTGCTAAAAGTAAACCAGGAAATCTTAAAGAGAAAATAGCTTTTGCTCATGCTAAAAATAATTTAGGAGTTACGATGTATCGTTTTAAAGGAGTATACAAACTTAACTTAGAAGAGTCAGAAGCAAAAGGGAAATTTGTTTACTTTAAAACACCAGATCAGATTGTAAAAACCTATGCTCCGAAATAGTATTAAATATATTTAAATAGATCGTTCTTGCGCGAATGGCAGACTTCTTTCTTTTGCTTAGCCAAAAAAAGCCACCTCTTAACGCTAGTTTCCTGCACTGCTATAAAAAGTTAGGCACTGCGGAACTCGCCAAATAAAATCTTTGGGTTTAAACAGTCCTCGCTGAAAGCTCCCAACTTTTTCAATCATCACAGGCGCTGTAGCAGGGGATTTTAACCAGTTAAATTTACTATCCGTGCATTTATGTGATTTTCTATATTGGTGATATTTCTGCTGTATGCAAACTGAACTACGTAATTATTAACTTTAATTAATCACTTTTAGTTGGCAATATTGGTAAACTATTTTCGCCAATGTGCGTTGTTTAACAGAGCTTAGAATCTTTGTTCATGCATAATTCGTGTTAGTTGCTAGTAATTTGGATTAACAAGTTTTGCCAACAAATTTTTTAGCAGTTTTAGTAGTTAAGTTTTCAAGTTGGTCGTCAAACCCATGTGTTTCAATAAATGTATTTCAAAAAAGGTAAATAAAATGCGTAATAATTTAATGGTCGGTTCTGTATTAGTGGCTTTTGTGTTGGGTGGTTGTGCAAGTATGACTGAGACGCAAAAAGGTACGGCTAAAGGCGCGGCGGTGGGTGCTGGTGTTGGTGCGGTTGTTGGCGCGATTGCTGACAAAGGTAAAGGCGCGGCAATTGGTGCGGCGGTTGGTGCTGGTGTTGGTGCGGTGGCTGGTAATGTGTGGACTAAACGCCAAGAAGAGCAAAAACGCCAAATGGAAGAGGCGACTGCTGGTACAGGTGTTGCGGTTTCGCAAACATCGGACAACCGTTTAAAACTCGATATTCCAAGTGATGTTTCTTTTGCTGTGGGTCGTGCAGATATTCAATCTAACTTTAGACCGATTCTGGATACTTTTGTGACCAGTTTAGCCACTACGCCAAATAGCACTGTCACCATTATCGGCCATACTGACAGTTCTGGCAGCGATGCGGTGAACAATCCTTTGTCATTAAACCGTGCTGCAAGTGTGCGTGATTATTTAGTGGCCCGCGGTGTTTCTTCAAACCGTGTAGCGATTGATGGTCGTGGTTCACGAGAGCCATTGGTGGCGAATGATACCGCTGCAAATAAAGCGAAAAACCGCCGTGTAGAGATTTTTGTGGCAGAGCCAGCACCAGTAGCTGCTCAATAATTTAAAGTTTAAAGCATTAAATAAAAAAGGGCTGAAAAGCCCTTTTTTATTGCCTTGTATTTAACATAGAGCAAATATCTAAATATACAGCACTGTTAAATTGAGCAGATATTTATAAGCGACTTTAGAAAGCGCTAAAAGATTATATGTAATTGGTATTGCAAGATACAAGCCTTATTTTTCTACTTGATACCCGGATGCTTTCACTGTGAAATCCTCTACATTCTTATCAGGATTCTCAGTGATAAACTGATCTTTTCCAATCCGGTAAGCTTCTTCAACATCAAATGCGTCAATTGAGTTTTCCCAAATAGGATTGGCATCATCTGTTGCGTTCTTTTTAAAAACACTGATATAAAACAATGACATGTTCTTTCCTTAATGAATTCAAGAAATGGGTGTGCTGGTTAACTGGCCCATATATTGTTAAACTGATTATAGTTTACACTCATTAAAACGGTAAAAAAACTGCCGTTGCAATGCTTTGCATTACGCGCGAAATCAAACGTTGCGATTTTTCAGCCAAGCTGATTGCATATAAATCGGTTCGACCAATCATCTTGCCAAACTCACGTTCAAAACTTAAATTATGATCTGTTGTATTCATTTCGTTACTCAAGAGATACAAACGGCCGCTTAAATCGCGGCTGGTGGATAACTTCCAGGCGGCTATCTCAATATTACGCGCCACATTGTAAATACTTTGCGGATCAATGCTATCAGTAAGATAAAACTCAAATTTATTGCCGTGCGCTTTTAAAAGCATGGTGTGAATGCCGACTACAAAAGGCAGTACGCGGTCACCTCGATAGTTAGGATTGAAGGCTAAAAAAATCGCATCCGTACCTTGTTTGTTATCGATTTCTTTAAATTGATAATGATGTTGCAACTCACCATCAAACACCCAATCCACCATTTTTTCAACGGGGTCGGGCGTTGTTTTAGCCAACTCTTGCGGATTACGTTTATACAGTTTGGTCATCAATTTGCGTAAACTTTGTGTATTCTCGTATAGCTCAACATCCGCCATGCGGTCGAAATCATTTTTCATTAATTGGCTGGCAGAACTTCTATCGCCTCGCGCTGGAATGACGTTGGGATCTATTTTCTGGTTTGACGCGCAAGCGCAGATTAAGCTACATAAAAGGCATAAACTAAAAATTCCAAGACAAGGTCGTTTCACGCAACTAACTCTATTTTCTTGAACACAACGCAGGATTTTGGGAAAACAATGCTAAATGTGCTGCCAACGCCTAATTCGCTTTCAATTTCCAGCCTTGCGTGGTGGCGATTTAAAATATGTTTAACAATCGCCAAACCCAAACCTGTGCCGCCTGTTTCACGGCTACGGCCGCGGTCAACGCGATAAAAACGTTCGGTCAATCGATCAATATGTTGTTGCTCAATACCAATACCCGTGTCGCGCACACTGAAAACTGCCAAATCGCCGCGCGATTTCCAGCTAATAAAAATGTCGCCACCAGCGGCTGTATAGCGAATGGCGTTGCTGGTTAAGTTGCTTAACGCACTATAAAGCTCTTCTTGGGCGCCTTTGATATTCAGATTGGTATCAGTTTCTAAATGCACATGATGTGGCGTTTTACTCAAACTGCTACTTAAACTTTTTGCATCATTCTGTATCTGATTCAGCAACTTTGTCATATCAATTTCGGTGTCATCCGGGCTTTGTGTATTGCTTTCAATGGTGGATAAAGTGAGCAAGTCTTCAATAATGCGACGCATACGACCGGTTTGAGCCAGCATCATGTCAAAGTAATTTTTTAAGCTTGCTGGTATTGCACCTTCCATATCATCTAGCGTCTCTAAGAAGCCGCCAACCACAGTCAGAGGTGTGCGCAATTCATGCGACACGTTTGCAATAAAATCGCGCCGCATCACTTCGGTTTTTTCTAACACGGTAACATCGCGGCAAATAAGCAGCTTTTGCTTAGAACCAAAGGGAATTAGTTGAATTTCAAGTGTTATCTCTGGGTTGCGCCAAGACTTTAACTTTATCGGATCGAGTTTAATGGGCTCTGGTTTAATTACATCCTTTGCGATGCCATTCGCCTGAATAAACTGTTCTTGCGACTGCAGATAATCCACAAAATCGCTGTGCCGCACTAAATAGCTGATGGGCTTATTTACATCTTTTTTTAGGTTAATGCCTAGTTGGCTTTCGGCTGGCGGATTGCACCATTCAATTTCGTTGTC
>JAZKEJ010000017.1:42459-55910 GCA_040387095.1 Pseudomonadota bacterium
CATAATGTAATCAGAGCGGTGGTTGCGTCAGCCGCGGCCCAAATAACCAGACAGAGCAAGCTTAAGATTAACCCTAACCAAAACGCATTCCAACGAATATCTTGCACAATTGCTCACCATCGATTGAGTTTGCCTATTATAACGAGCTTTTTTATCGCTTCAACTTTTCATCCTGCAAACGATTAATAATCGTGCTTGTTAAAAATTGAGCTAAAAAACTAGTTAACTTGTGCAGATAAGCGATAACCTGAACCGCGCACCGTTTGAATTAAGTCCTGATGTCCTGATGCGGCAAGCGCGTTACGCAGGCGGCGAATATGCACATCGACCGTGCGATCTTCAACGAACACGCGGTCACCCCATACCTTATCCAGCAATTGGCTGCGCGTATGCACACGTTCTGCATTGCTCATAAAATAATGCAGTAGTCTAAATTCAGTTGGGCCCAAATCGATATTGGCTGAATTACCTGTCACACGGTGCGTGGTTGGGTCTAATAATAAACCTTGAATCTCAATTGGGTCGTCCGTCATTTGCGGCGCACGGCGGCGCAGCACCGCTTTAATACGTGCATTCAATTCGCGCGGACTGAACGGTTTGGTCACATAATCATCGGCACCAACTTCTAAACCGCGCACCTTATCGTATTCATCACCGCGCGCAGTTAACATAATAATGGGGATGGATTTAGTGAGGTTGTCCGATTTTAAACGACGTGCATATTCAATGCCGCTCATGCCTGGCAGCATCCAATCCAGTAAAATTAAATCGGGCATCGTTTCGCGCAGCAACTCTTGTGCATGTTCAACAGATAATGCGCGCAAGGCATTGTGACCAGCTTGGGTAATGTTTAGCGCAAGCAACTCTTGTATAGCGGGTTCGTCTTCTATCACTAAAATATTTGCAGGCATTATTTAGTTCCAATCACTTTGTATTGATTCTTGATATTAATCATTGTTGTAGATTTAGATAACGACGCTATTTTGTGACTTTAATATGACATATTAATGACAAATGTTAAATGTTTTTTTGACGTTGTAATCGATGAGTCGAACGGCAATTGCCATTTTTTAAAATTTGTAACACTATGTAATATGTCGACTAACAATAACTAGCGACATGAATGTCTGCACGAAATACCACAATGTAATACCGCATCTAATTGAGGGGTTAGCATGGCCGATTTTTTATCAAAAGAACACATTACCGCAAATGGCAATTTTAATCGTTGGTTAGTGCCACCAGCCGCTCTGGCTGTGCATCTATCCATCGGTATGGCGTATGGATTCAGTGTGTTTTGGAAGCCACTTGGCAATGCTTTAAAAGATACAGAAGGCAAACCACTTGCGGCTTGTGCCGCAGGTGCGACAGATTTTAGCGAGAAATTGGCAGGTACTGCAAAAGCTTTGTTCGCCACCGATTGCAACTGGACGCAGTTTGATTTGGGTTGGATGTACACTTTATTTTTTGTATTGCTCGGTTGTTCTGCCGCTTTATGGGGTGGCTGGTTAGAGCGGGCTGGACCACGTAAGGCAGGTTTAGTATCCACGTTGTGCTGGTGCGGTGGTTTGCTGATTTCCGCTTATGGCGTCTATACACATCAGTTATGGCTAATGTGGCTGGGCAGCGGCGTGATTGGCGGAATCGGGCTTGGTCTGGGTTATATTTCGCCGGTATCTACACTGATTAAATGGTTTCCGGACAGGCGCGGCATGGCCACAGGCATGGCAATTATGGGATTTGGAGGCGGCGCTATGATTGGCTCGCCACTCGCCACTAAGCTGATGGCATATTTCGCGACACCAAATAGCGTCGGCGTGTGGCAAACTTTTGTTGTATTGGCTATTATTTATTCGGTGTTTATGTTGTGCGGCAGCCTGGGCTATCGTGTGCCGCCCACAGGTTGGAAGCCTGCCAACTGGACGCCACCAGCAACGCAAAAAAGTACTATGATTGCAACCCGCCACGTGCATTTAGACAAGGCACATAAAACTCCACAGTTTTGGTTTCTGTGGCTGGTATTGTGTATGAATGTGTCTGCAGGAATCGGTATTATCGGTGCTGCAGCACCTATGTTACAAGAAACATTTGGTGGCGCACTCATTGGGCAATTCGATGCCACAAATCAGCCGGTCGGTTTTGCTGAGATTAAAAAAGATGAAGCCATGACAGCGGCAGCGGCAGCGGTTGGCGCCGGTTTTGTCGGGCTGATCTCACTGTTTAATATTTTTGGACGTATTGGCTGGGCAAGCGCGTCCGACAAACTTGGGCGCAAGCGCACTTACTTTATATTTTTTATTTTAGGCGCCGCTTTGTATTGTACGGCCACCTATGTCGCTGGTTTTAAATCGCTAGCTTTGTTTGTAGCTAGCTTTTGCATTATTGCCTCTATGTACGGCGGTGGTTTTTCTACCATTCCGGCCTATCTCGCTGATATGTTCGGCACGCAGTTTGTTGGCGCCATTCATGGGCGCTTACTCACAGCATGGTCTACTGCCGGTATTTTAGGGCCGGTAGTGGTTAACTACATGCACGATACGCGCTTGGAAGCAGGTGTGCCGTTTGACCAGATTTATGCACCTATTTTTGTAGTGCTGGCTGGCTTGCTAGTGGTGGGATTTATTGCCAATTTATTGGTCAAGCCGGTGAGTAACCAATATTTCATGACTGATGGAGAGCTAGAGGCTGAGCGCAAATTAAGTCATGAAAAATCCTTAAAGAACGCAGTAAAAGCGTCGACAAGTACTTCTGTTTCAAAAAAATATTCAATATTAGTTAAGCTTGCCTGGCCTGCGGTGTTAATTCCGATTGGTTACGGTGTATGGAGTACGGTTCAAAAAGCATGGGTACTGTTTTCTTAAATGCTATTAACAATTACTGGACAAGCTGACGATTTGTGTCACCTAAGATAATGTAAAATAGATGTTTTAGGCATGAATAGAGAATCAAGTGGATAAAATTAACATTAATTTAAACGGTACAGGTAAGAAAATCGGTGTGGTGCTGTCACGTTTTAACAGTAATATCGGTGATGGTTTATTAGCGGCTTGCTATGCAGAGCTTTTAAAATTAGGCGTCAGCGCAGCAGATATCCGTATCGCAACAGTGCCTGGCGCGTTGGAAGCACCGCTGATATTGCAGCATATGGCATTAAGCGAACAATATGATGCGCTAATTGCTTTGGGTGCGATTATTCGTGGTGAGACCTATCATTTTGAAGTAGTTTCAAACGAGTCTGCACGTGGTATTTCAGAGGTTCAGCTAAACACAGGCATCCCGGTTGCCAATGCAGTGTTAACCACAGAAGATGACGACCAAGCGATCGTGCGTATGCAAACTAAAGGCGCAGAAGCTGCACAAGTGGCGATTGAAATGGCTAATCTGGTACATGCGTTATGATTATTCCAAAAGCGGATGCAATAGAACAAGCCAAAACTGAAGCAGCAGCCAAGCCTGCTAAAAAAGTTAAAACCAGCCAAAACCGCCGTAAATCACGCGAATTGGTATTGAAAGCTGTTTATCGTGGCATGATTAATGCTTCTGAACTAAAACAGATTATTGCAGATGCAAAAGAAGACCCTGAATTTGTGAAAGCAGATGAAGCCTATTTTAGGCATTTGTTAGAAGGGGTAACAGGTAAAGTAAGCGAGCTAGACAACCAAGTGGCGGCATTTATTGATAGAAAGATTGAGGAATTAAGTCCCATAGAGCATGCAATTTTACGTATTTCATCGTTTGAGCTCATGTTTGATATGACGATTCCGTATCGAGTTGCCATTAACGAAGGTGTTGAGTTGGCTAAGCTATATGGTGGCGCAGATGGGCATAAATATATTAATGGTGTTTTAGATAAAGTGGCTGCAGCAGTCAGGCCACAAGAGTTTAGAAGATAACTTTTATTGATTGTTGTCTTTATAAGCTTAACCAAGTTTACTGTTAAAAATTTTGGCATAAAAATGTTATTAAGCCGTCATAAAGTTTTTACTTATTATTGGAAGGTTGGAGTTTGTTAAAAATGCGTTGGAAATCGGACTGGAAGCTTGCCTGAGTGCTATCGCATAATTTAAGCTTGGCATCATCTTAATTAAAACTGCTGATTCAAACAGCCCAAATCAAGCCTAATGCAAATGCACAATTAGCAACATCTGTGACAGAAAATCGACTAAATACTGTTGTTAATTGGCAAGCGGTGAACTGGTGTTAAGCCTTATTTCAACCAGCGCTACGATTTAGCGATGGCTTTTTAATGGTGAATTTGCTACGGCAATTCGCCATTTGAATGCTAACTAAATGATGGTGAATAAAAAGTTAGAAACAATGCTGAAAATCGCCATCACACAGGTGATGGAGTTACAGAAGTTTTTTTAAAAATGTGTGGTTAAAGTATGAATGTAGAGCATGCAATTAAAGTGGCCAGATTGACAGATGTTGGCCTGCACCGCGATCACAATGAAGATGCTGTTGCCAGTGACTTATCAATCGGGTTATTAGTGCTTGCTGACGGAATGGGAGGCTACAACGCCGGAGAAGTGGCGAGCGAAATTGCTGTATTAACACTTACCGCGGAAATTACAGAAGCCATGCGGCATAAAGACGCAATAAAATTAATGCCAGGTTTATTGCCGGAATCACAGATGTTAATGAGTGCGATTGAAAAAGCCAACGCAACTATTTACCAAATATCTCAAAAGCAGCCGCAATGCGCTGGCATGGGGACGACATTGGTAGCAGGTATTTTTACTGACAATAAGCTTGTGGTCGGACATATTGGTGATTCGCGATTGTATTGTTTGCGCCATGGAAGTCTGATTCAGGTTACCGAGGATCATTCTTTATTACAGGAGCAACTGAACTCGGGTTTGATTACAATTGAGCAAGCTAAAGTAGCTAGCCATAAAAATTTAGTGACGCGTGCTTTGGGTATTGACCCTGAGGTTGAGCCAGAAGTGCAAGAGATTGATGTAGAAGTTGGCGATGTATTTTTACTCTGTTCCGATGGTTTAACAGACATGGTTGAAGATGATTTGATTGAAGAAATATTGCTTAATACAAAAGGCAATGTAGAACAGGCTGCTGCTAAATTGGTGCAAACGGCTAATGAATCAGGTGGAAAAGATAATATTTCAGTCGTCATCGCAACAATTGAAAAATCATTTTCTGCGGAAAATCGATGGGTTAAAAATCTGTTCGGACGCGCTAAAAATTAAAGAGTTTAATTTAGAGAGTTATAAAGATACGTTGAGTACTGTAATTGTGTGAAATAAAGTAAGCGTTGGTTAGTTAACAATAAGGGTCATCATGGCAAAGTTACATTTTTTGTTGGACGGTAATTCGTTGGGGGAATTTGCACTCGATAAAGAGCGTATTTCCATAGGCCGTCGTCCTGGCAATCAAATTCATATTGATAATTTGGCGGTGAGCGGTGAACATGCGGTGATTGTTACTATTGGCAATGATTCTTTTTTAGAAGATTTGAATAGCACCAACGGAACCATGGTGAATGGTAAAGCCGTTAAAAAATACGTGTTACAGCATGATGATGTGATTGAGTTTGGTAAGTATCAACTTAAGTATATCAATGAGCGCCAAACAGACGTTACACATCATGATGGTTTTGAGAAAACCATGATGCTGATGCCATCCAAGCAAGCACAACCAATTGCTGAGAAGGCTGATGAGAAAGCTTCAACAAAGGCAGATTTAGTTGAAGAAAGTAATTTATCTCACGCAGAGCCGAATGCAGCACAAGACGAAAAAACGGTTTTAGATTCTACTGAGTCTTCTATTAAATCGCCTGTTACACCTGCTGTTGGCAATAGTAGAAATATTGCACGTTTACAGGTGTTAACTGGAGCTAGTGCAGGCCGCGAACTAATGTTAAATAAAACAATGACAACTTTAGGGAAGCCTGGCTCGCAAGTGGCGGTTATCAATAAGCGCCCCAATGGATATTTTATTACGCATGTGGGCGGCAATAGTTTGCCAGCTGTAAATGGACAAACCATCGGCGTGCAAGCGCATGCTTTGAATCATGGCGATATAGTTGACCTGGCAGGCACAAAAATGGAATTTTTTTTAGATTAAGTCATCAGGCTTAATGTGCATTTAACAATCATTTTGTGCTGCTAATGCAATAAAAATAATTGGAAAACCAGATTTGCTTAACCAAAAAAACGTATTAAATCAGCTTGAGCGGCTTAACTCGATTGGCGTTGCGCTTTCGGCAGAGCATGATAACCAGCGATTACTTGAAATTATTTTGCTGGGTGCTAAAGAGTTAACCAATGCAGATGGCGGTACTTTATATACTGTTACAGACGATAAAAAGTTAAAGTTCGAGATTTTACGTAATCTAAGTTTGAATGTTGCGATGGGAGGCACGACTGGTCAACCCATACCTTTTCCGCCCTTGCCGATTTACGCAGAGGACGGCAAGCCAAATCTAACTATGGTGGCGGTATATAGCGTTGCCAATGCAAAAACCGTGAATATTCCAGACGCTTACCTGACCGAAGGATTTGATTTTTCAGGTACAGCAAAATTTGATAAAAAAATGGGTTATCGCTCGCAATCGTTTTTAACGGTTCCAATGAAAAACCACGAAAATGAAATTATTGGCGTATTACAGCTCATTAATGCGATTGACCCGCTTAGCAATGAAATTATTGCCTTTTCAGATTCGCATCAACGTTTGGTTGAATCGCTCGCTTCACAAGCAGCCGTTGCATTAACCAATCAAAACCTAATCAATGGTCTTAAAAACTTATTTGAGTCGTTTATTAAGTTAATTGCAGATGCAATTGACGAAAAATCGCCTTATACAGGCGGACACTGTCAGCGCGTGCCAGAGTTGACCATGATGCTGGCAGAGGCAGCGGTGAAAGCTAATAGTGGCCCATTGCGCGATTTTAAGATGACAGAAAAAGAAATTTATGAGCTTAATATTGCTGCCTGGTTGCACGATTGCGGCAAAGTCACCACACCAGAATCGGTGATGGATAAAGCGACTAAATTAGAAACCACTTTTGACCGTATCCACTTGATCGACCAGCGCTTTGAATTGTTGAAAACTCAGCGTGAAAACACGCATTTGCGCAAAGCAATGGATGAAATGCGAAGTGGTAAATCGGTAAATGCCAAGTATATTGAGCATGGCATAAATGTCATCAAAAAGCAGTTGGATGATGACAAGAACTTTATTCGCAAAATCAATTTTGGCAGCGAGTTTATGAAGCCAGAAGATCAACAGCGTGTGCGCGATATTGCCAATTATGAATATTTAAGCGATTCAGGGCATTCGCTCAAGTTTTTAAGCGAAAACGAAGTCTATAACCTGACGATTGAGCGCGGCACTTTAACGCCAGAAGAGCGCACGATTATTAATAATCATATTGTGGTGACCATTAATATGTTGGAAGCCTTACCTTACCCAAAGGACTTAAGACGTGTGCCAGAATATGCGGGAGGCCATCACGAGCGCATGGATGGCAAAGGCTATCCAAAAGGTCTAACGCGCGAGCAAATGTCGATACCAGCACGCATAATGGGAATCGCGGATATTTTTGAGGCATTGACGTCTAAAGATAGGCCTTATAAACGTGCCAAATCGCTTTCTGAAACCTTGAATATTTTAGGCAACATGAAATTAGATAATCATATTGACCCAGATATTTTTGATTTATTCGTTCGTGAAAAAATTTACCTACGCTATGCCGAAAAGTTTCTAGAAGCCGAGCAAATTGATGAAGTGATCGTAGCGAATATTCCAGGCTATGCCGTTGAAAATTAATACTAAAAATCAGCCAGATTAGACGCTGAATTTTTTAGCGGCTTGTATTAAATCGTCTAGCTTTTCCAACGAAACTGCATGAAAAAATGGTCCATTTGGTATCAAACGTACATTTGGCCCAATCTGACAGAACCCCAAACATGGCGATTCTTCTATCTCGATTGCCAGCTTATTTTGCTGTAATTGTTGCGTTAGGCTCGCCAATATTTCTTTACTGTCACGTGCTGCGCAAGACGGATTATTTGGATTGGCGCGATAGTTAGTACACACTAATATTTTTTTCATTTTTAATTTCAGTGTTTAGCCTGATCAATCAAAATTGACACAATTGAATGGTTATAACTGCTGCGACTGACAGCCATCCGCATTGAGCATCAAGTAGCTGCCTTGCTCATACCAATCACCTAGCACCCAGCGTTCACATGAATGTCCATCCAGCGCAATAGAATGTAGCTGTGGCCTGTGCGTATGACCATGAATAAACAAAGGTGGGTAATTATTTACGCGTAGCAATGTTGCTACTGCCTGCGAATTTACATCCATAATCGACATGCTTTTATGGGATTTTTCTAGCGTGCTTTTAATGCGGAGATCTTCGATGTAAGCAATACGTTGGTTCAAAGGCTGACTTAAAAACTGGTTTTGCCAAGCATGTGAACGTACTTGCTGCCGAAATTGCTGGTAAGCGATATCATCGGTGCAAAGCTCGTCACCATGACTTAGTAAGACTGGTTTGCCGTAAAGATGCAACAAGGTTGGATCAGGCAGTATAGTGATGTTGGCAGCCTTTGCAAAACTTTCGCCTAATAAGAAATCGCGATTGCCATGCATCAAAAAAGTATTAACGCCTTGCTGGCTAAGGCTTTTTAACGCCTGGATGGCGGCCTGATGCAGACCAATACCCATCGCATCATCACCTGGCCAATATTCAAATAGATCGCCCAAGATATACAGCGCTTGGGCTTTTATTGCTATTTTTTGTAAAAAAACAATAAAAGCCTGAGTAATGTGTGGCCGTGAATCACATAAATGCAAATCAGAAATAAATAAGCTGCGTGCTAGTTGGCTCATTAAATCAGTCAGCGATTAAATTTTTCGTTGCATTTAATTGAATAAATCTAATTTAGCAAACAGTGGCTTTTTCGATGATAACTGGCTCGACTGGCACATCTTGATGACCTGCTTTATTTCCAGTTTTAACTGCTTTTATTTTATCTACAATGTCCATGCCTTCAATAACTTTGCCAAACACACAGTAGCCCCAGCCACTAGAAGTTTGTGCAGTGTGGTTTAAAAAATTATTATCACCTACATTAATAAAAAACTGGCTACTGGCAGAATCAGGAATAGAAGTACGCGCCATGGCAATGGTATATTTATCATTGCTCAGGCCATTATCGGCCTCATTTTTAATCTCAGCGACAGTTTTTTTTTGTTTCATACTGGTGTCAAAACCACCGCCTTGAATCATAAAACCATCAATCACACGATGAAAAATCACATCAGCGTAAAAGCCATTTTCTACATATTGCAAAAAGTTAGCGACAGTAATGGGTGCTTTTTCAGCGTTAAGTTCAAGTGTAATGTCACCAAAGTTGGTAGTAAGTTTAACCACGAGTAGATCCTTTTAAAAAACGAATAGTTTGAATAGGTACAAGCAAGCCTGCTTATTGATTAAGGTAGCTTATTTTACTTCTAATTTTGTTTCAGATTTTATTGCTGGTTTTGTTTCCGATTTAGAATCAGCAGAAATTAGTTTTGCACTTTTGATTGTGATGGGTTTGATTGGTACATCAGAATGTCTGCCTATATTACCAGTGGCACTTAAGCCGATTTTTTGTACAACTTCTAAGCCGCTGGTTACTTTTCCAAAAACACAATAGCCTATCGATTCAGCATCTGAACCAGTGTAATTTAAAAACTGGTTATTACCCAGGTTAACAAAAAATTGCGCTGTCGCAGAATCTGGATCAGCTGTGCGCGCCATTGCGATTGTGCCAAGTTCATTTAAAAGGCCATTGCTTGCCTCATTTATAATTGGCGCACGGGTGTTTTTTTCTGATAGATCACGCTCGAAACCGCCGCCTTGAATCATAAATCGATTAATCACGCGATGAAAAATGGTGTTGTCATAAAATCCATCTTTGACATATTGCACAAAGTTCTCTACGGTTTTTGGCGCTTTTTCAGGGTACAGTTCTACCGTAAAATTGCCTTGGGTTGTTTGAAATTCGACCAGTGTTTTGCCTTCTGCAGTTGCTGCGTGGAGATTGCTGGAAAGCGCAGTTAATATACATATTGCGCCAAAAAAATTGAATATTGATTTCATTACGTTATGCTGCACCTTCATAAATAATTTTCCATTGATTGTTTTCGTTTATCCAGTATTGACGTTTGAGCATTTTATTGTTGAGCGTAGCGCTTTTGAAATCCTGCTCAAAATTAACCACCACGATATTTTCTTTCATGTTCGGGTAACTGAACATACTCAACTTATCAATATTAATGGATACTTTAGGCTTGACTGATTGAATCACCCGCTTGTAATCAGCCCATTTTTGATAATTGCCGTCATTGTAAAAAAACCGCTCTGAATAATGACTCAAGTATTTATCTGCATCCTGAGAAATCCAGTCCTTACGCCAGTCTTCAATCGTTTCTGCGAGTGTTTTTTGTTCTTCAGATTGAAAATCAGACTTTGTCGCGCTTAACCATTCGATGCTATCAGAAATAATCACAGGCGTTTTGCCCGTTTGCAAGATGGGCGCTAATGCTTTTAAATCGGGATTGCTTAATACAACACAGCCATCACTTGCACGTGGTGGGCGACTGTAAGTGTTGGTTGGTGTGCCATGTAGCCAAATGCCATAGCCATTTTTATTTTGATGCGTATCCAACTCGTTTGGATAATTGAGCGGATACGCGCCATCACCATACATATCCGCTAGAGGTTGGGTTAGTTTTTTGCCTGCGAAATAAACGCCAAGAGGCGTACGCTTGTCGCCCTGAACTTGTTTGCCCGCACCATTTTTCCCAATGGTGACGTAATAATCGTCTACATATTGCAATTTGTTATCCGTATTTTTGTAGACAAATAAACGTGATTTTACCGTGTCAACGACAATGATATGCGTCTGCTCTGGGCTTAACTTAACCAGCAGATTAGGCAGTTGAAGATTTTTCTTGTCTGACAAGTAATAGTCGATTCGAGTACGTGCCTCTTGGCGCAAGCCTTCAATTTCATCGCTATTGGTTTTAGACGCAAGCGCTAAATTGGGATTGCCCAAGGTTTCAAGTGCGCGCCCTTGTGCACTCAGCAAATCGCCACGTATCAGGTAAGCTAATTTAAAATTTGGCGCGGTACGAATGAGCTCATTAATGGTAGTAAAAGCCTGTTTTGTGTTGCCTTGTGTAATTTCTACCAGACTTTTAACCAATAAACTTTCGACTAACGATTTGCCAAACTTTTGGGTTAAAAGCAAATTAGCCATGCTGCCATGGTTAACAGCGGTTGCGTTCCATGGCAACACTGCGCAACATACAACAGCGAGTGTTTTTAACAATTTCAATTTTAAATTGATCACCATTTCAATATGAATGCTGTCGGTAGCTTAATTTAATGCGCAATTTGTCTGCGTTAATTCGATGCAATTTCTTGCTCAATTAACCAATTACCATTCACTTTTTTAAACACTAAAGTTTTATCTGTGCGAATTGGGTTGCCATTTGCCTTATACGTTTGTTTGAAAGTCGCTTTTGCATTGCTGCTGTCAATCACAGTCACTTTTTCGTTTGCCAATTCAACATTAATACTGCTTGGTCTGCTAATCCGCTCACGGCGCATTTGCTCCCAGGTTTTGCGGTTTTCACCTCTTGGTGTTTTAAAACTATCAGAATAGCTCGCCAAATATTTATCCACATCTTGACTAGACCATGCTTTTGCCCAATTGTTAACAGCATCTGAAATATTTTTTTCATCATCAGATACCGCAGGAGTAAGTGGCTTATCTAATTCAACGGATTTAACAGGCTCTGCTTTTTTGTCGGCTGGACGAATCGGCAATGTACCCGATTTGGTTGCTTTTGCAGGTTCGGCTTTAGCCACCACTTTATTGCCCGTTCCAAATAAATCTTTAATCAAGGATAATTTGCTTTGGGCACGTGAATTGCCATTATCCAATTGCAACGCTTTGTCATACGCTTCCGATGCCATGCGTGCATAAATATCGCCCAAATTTTCGTGTGCCGTTGCATAACTTGGGTGCGTTTTTATAGCAGTTTCAAGCGATTTTTTAGCTTTATCGTATTCGCCGGCATCAGCATACAAAACAGCTAAATTATTGTAAGGTTCTGGCAAGTTTGGGTATTTAGCCGTCAAATCGTTAAACGCTTTAATCGCATCATCGCGTTTGCCGCTTTCCACTAAAATAATACCTTTCATAAACATCGCTTGCGGATCTTTTGGGTTGGCTGCCAAATAAGTATTCACACGCTCTAATGCGGCTGCTTGCTGACCTTGTTCCAACAATTGTGAGATATCTTTAAGCTCATCCGCAACAGCGTAAGACGTTGTCATAACCAATGCAAACAAAAATTGAATGAGTAATTTATATGGCGAGAGGCTGCGAATATTCATTGTGATATACTCAAATGCGTTAATTAAAACGCCATTCTATCAATAGCCTAGCCAACATCCAATAGCCCGTTTAACTTAGGCAGGCGATTAGTTGGTTTTTAATGCAAATTGTTGACAATTTAACCTAAAACGCTAATTTTTATCTGAATTCATGCTAAAAATCTACAACACGCTAAGCCGCGATAAACAAACCTTCACCCCAATTGAACCGAATAAAGTGCGCATGTATGTATGCGGCATGACTGTGTACGATTTTTGCCATTTGGGCCATGCGCGCGTGATGGTAGTTTTCGATATGGTTTCGCGCTGGTTTCGCGCTTCAAATTATGATGTCACTTATGTACGCAATATCACCGATATTGACGACAAAATCATCAAGCGCGCTAACGAAAATAATGAAACAATTGATGTGTTAACTCAGCGTTTTATTGACGCGATGGATGAAGATTCTGCCAAATTAGGCATTATTCGCCCCGATATCGAACCGCGCGCGACGCAGCATATTGACGGCATGATTCAAATGATTAGTGCCTTGATTGAAAAAGGCCATGCCTACCACGCCGCCAATAATGATGTGTTTTACAGCGTACGCAGCTTTAACGATTACGGCAAACTATCGGGCAAAAGTTTAGACGATTTACGCGCAGGCGAAAGGGTAGAAGTGGACAGCTTTAAAAAAGACCCGATGGATTTTGTGCTGTGGAAATCGGTTAAGCCAAACGAACCCAACTGGGATTCACCGTGGGGGAAAGGCCGACCAGGCTGGCATATCGAATGTTCTGTGATGAGCGCGGAACATCTAGGTGCACACTTTGATATTCATGGCGGCGGGCAAGATTTACAGTTTCCGCATCACGAAAATGAAATTGCCCAATCGGAAGCAACGCATAGTTGCAAAATGGCGAATTACTGGATGCATAACGGTTTTGTGCGCGTGGACGATGAAAAAATGTCGAAGTCATTAGGCAACTTTTTTACCATTCGCGAAGTGTTAAAAAAATACGATGCCGAAGTAGTGCGTTTTTT
>JAZKEJ010000017.1:56010-133916 GCA_040387095.1 Pseudomonadota bacterium
TTTTTACCATTCGCGAAGTGTTAAAAAAATACGATGCCGAAGTAGTGCGTTTTTTTATTTTGCGTGCGCACTATCGTAGCCCGCTTAATTATTCGGATAAACATTTAGATGATGCTAAGCAAGCTCATAGGCGCATGTACATTGCTTTACGAAATTTTGAAGATAATCTAATAGATATAAGTAGCACTCAAATTGACTGGAGTAACGAATTTGCAACTAAATTCAAAGAGGCTATGAATGACGACTTTAATACTTCAATAGCAATAGCTGTTTTGCAGGGTTTAGCTACTGAGGTTAATACTATCAAATCGTTAGAATCAGCAATACTACTTAAAAATTTAGGCGGTATTTTAGGCCTATTGCAAGATGACCCTGTAAAGTTTGTACAAGGCAAAATAATTGATGCAACTATTAATGAGCAAGCTAACTCAACAGACTCCTCTGATGCAGCAATTGTATTTTCAGAGCTTTCTATTGAAACTAGAATTAAGAATAGAGCCGAAGCCAAAAAGTCCAGAAACTTTGCTGAAGCCGACGCCATCCGCAAGCAACTTGCCGACGCAGGTATCATTTTAGAAGATACGCCACAAGGCACAACTTGGCGTCGCGCTTAAAACACAATTAAAAGATTGAATTAGGAAATGCAATGCCCGTTAAATTAACCGCTCCAAAAGCTTCAGATTTATTCCTGATAAATGGCGTTAAGTTAGGTTTTGCCAAAGCGCACGTGCGCAAGCCAGACCGCAAAGATGTGTTGGTGATTACTTTGCCTGAAAATAGCCGCGTGGCAGGCGTTTTTACGCAAAATCGCTTTTGCGCCGCGCCGGTTATTTTATGTAAAACCCATCTCAATGAAACCGCTGGTATTCGCGCTTTGCTGGTGAATACGGGTTGCGCCAATGCGGGTACAGGTGAAGATGGTTTAAAGCGCGCCAAACAAAGTTGTGATGCGTTAAGTGCGTTGCTGAATATTGCGCCGAATCAAGTATTACCGTTTTCAACCGGTGTGATTTTAGAGCCGTTGCCAGTGGATAAAGTGATTGCAGGCATGTCAGCGGCGATTGAAAATTTAACCGAAGATAACTGGCTAAACGCGGCTGAAGCGATTATGACCACGGATATTGTGGCCAAAGGCACTTCGCGTCAGATTCAACTTAACGCTCAAAAAGTCACCATTACTGGCATCAGCAAAGGCAGCGGCATGATTCATCCGAACATGGCGACAATGTTGGGTTATATCGCCACCGATGCTGCCATTAGCCAATCCGCGCTTGAGGCGATTATTCAATATGCCGTCAATAAATCGTTTAACTGCATTACCGTGGATGGCGATACTTCAACTAACGATAGCTTGATTATGATGGCAACCAATTTGGCGGGCAATACAGAGGTTGAAATTGGCAGCGCAGATTTTATTGTCTTGCGCGATGCGTTAACTGAAGTGGCGATTGAGTTGGCACAAGCGATTGTGCGCGATGGCGAAGGCGCGACTAAGTTTATGACAGTGACGGTTGAAAATGGTAAAGATGAAGCAGAATGCCGCAAAGTGGCTTATGCCATCGCGCATTCGCCATTGATTAAAACCGCATTTTTTGCCAGCGACCCTAATTTAGGCCGAATTTTAGCGGCAATTGGTTATGCGGGCATTGACGATTTAGATGTGGATAAACTGGATTTGTATTTGGGCGATGTATTAGTTGCCGAAAAAGGCGGTCGCGCAGCCAGTTATAAAGAAGAGCAAGGCGCGGCGATTATGAAAGAATCGGATATTTTAGTGCGCGTTGTGTTAAATCGCGGCAGTGAAAATATCACGATTTGGACTTGCGATTTTAGCTACGATTACGTCAAAATTAATGCAGATTATAGAAGTTAATATTTTTTTCGCACCTTGACTAAGTCTAAAAAAACGATGGCTACAATGTCTTATGGTATTAGTAAGCCAAAAGATTTACTTGAAAAGCTTCAGCATGATGCTATTGAATTGAATTATCCATATAACCCTCATCATATTTTTAACTTCATAATTACTGCATACAGTCTTTCGGAGTGGATACAAAAATATTACAACTCCCATAAAAGGGTGGACGCTTTCAAAATCGGAAAAGGTAAATTAGATAGCTGGAAATTACCCAAGAACGCAAGTAACTGGGTAGAAGCTAAATATTTGCCGACAGGCACTAATTATGAGTTTCACATTAAAGATGCATTATCAATCTGTAATCACAGTGCAAATGCATCCAAGCATTATTACTGGAAAGACTCTGAATGCATTCTGTCTATTGAAGAGAATCCTAAAATAAGTGACTGGTATCAATGGTTCTTTCAATCTAGAGCAAGAGATTTGTTTGTAAATATTGAAGATAGGAATTACAGCTTTAACCAGTTAAAGAATATTGTCATTCAATTTTACTCAGGTTTGATTGCACATTACGATTTAGAGAATTCAAAATTAAATTTATTAATGTAATTTGATGATAAAAAATAATGCACAAAAGTTTAGAGAAAATTATTATTCGCGCAGAAGGCTTAATTAACCAGCTTGAAAACCTGTTGCCCGCAACTAACCCGCCAATAGATTGGAATGCGATTGCGTGGCGTTGGCTGATGCAAAATGGCAAAGGCCATTTACAGGCTGTCACGCATCCGCATCAAATTCAATTGGCCAATATCCATTTTGTGGATGCGCAAAAAGCTGAGATCGTACGTAATACGCGACAGTTTCTGGCTGGGTTTCCTGCCAATAATGTGTTACTTACTGGCGCGCGAGGCACCGGCAAATCTTCTTTAATTAAGGCATTGTTAACCGAATTTTCTGCACAAGGTTTGCGCTTAATTGAGATTGAAAAGCAGGATTTGATCCATCTGGCTGAGATTGTTCAGCAAATTCGTGAGCGCACAGAAAAATTTATTATTTTTTGCGATGACCTCACGTTTGAGGCCAATGATGACGGGTATAAGGCTTTAAAAGTTGTTTTGGACGGCTCAATTTCGCATACATCAGATAATGTACTGGTATATGCAACATCTAATCGCAAGCATCTTATACCTGAAATGATGGCCGATAATTTAGCCACGCAGCATGGTTTAAACGCAAAAGGCAGTCATGAGATCAGGCCAAGTGATACGGTTGAAGAAAAGACTTCTTTATCGGAGCGATTTGGCTTGTGGTTATCTTTTTACAGTTTTGATCAAGATGAGTATTTGCAGATTGCCGCTAATTGGTTAAAAACCTTTGATTTGGATTTTGATGAGCCTGCGCGCAAAGCCGCATTGGATTTCTCATTAACGCGTGGTGCACGAAGTGGTCGAATTGCCTATCAGTTTGCGCGCGACTATGCAGGAAAAGTCGGTTTAGCAAAGCAACTAAGCAAGTCATATTGAAGTGGGTTGGTGAAGTGACTCAAAGCAAAAAAGTGGTGCAAGTTGCCGTTGCTATTTTGCAGCGAAATTCAACTATTTTTTCAGCAGGCAAATTTTTGATGGCAAGTCGGCCTGACGGCAAAGGTTGGGCCGGCTGGTGGGAGTTTCCTGGGGGGAAAGTAGAAGCTGGCGAATCGCCAGTGCAAGCCTTAAGCCGCGAATTAGAAGAAGAATTAGGCATCATTCCAACGCAAATCCAAGCTTGGTTAACACGTCATTTTGAATACCCTGCGACGCATGATGCGATTGCCAAAACCGTACAATTGCATTTTTATTTTGTCACCAAATGGCAAGGCCACTTAAACCCACGCGAAGGCCAACAATTAAGATGGCAATCCGCCTCTCACACGACCGTTTCACCTGTTTTACCTGCAAATGCGCCCATTATGCATGCGCTGGCTTTGCCACCTATTTATGCGATTAGTAATATGGCCGAGATGGGCGAAACAGCTTTTTTAGGTGCTCTTGAATCACAGTTGAAACAAGGTTTAAGCTTAATTCAAATACGTGAAAAGCAACTTGAGCGAACGGCTTTGAGCAATTTGGTTGTCAAGATTCAGCAACTTGCCAAGCCATATGCCGCAAAGATTTTACTAAATGCTGACATTGCATTGGCGCAAAAGCTAGGTGTGGATGGCGTGCATTTGATCAGTGAAATGCTGATGAATTGTCAGGCGAAACCTGATGGCTTAATGGTTGCGGCATCTTGCCATGATCCAGTTGAATTGGCACATGCGGAGAAACTGGGTCTAGATTTTGTGGTGTTGTCGCCAGTCAATATGACGAAAAGTCACGAAAATGCCAAGCCTTTGGGTTGGTCAGCGTTTGAGCAGCTGATTCAAAATTGCAATATTCCGGTTTACGCATTGGGTGGCATGCAAATGTCGGATTTGTCTCTATCTTTTCAGGCTGGTGCGCGTGGAATTGCCATGCAACGTGCAATTTGGGGTGTGTAAAATCTACACACGCTGGCTAATGTTGACTTCAATAAATTTTCAAACAGCATTTCTTTTCAATTAACACTCGTTTTAAATCAATACTTAAATTTTAAAGCAATATTAAAAGTGAAGATTATAAACAGATTAATTCAATTCTTTGATTGGTAAAACAACGTCTTGATGGGTGATTTTGCCTGCTTTGTCTTTAAAGCATAAAGTAAATGTCGCTTTTTCGCCTGTTTTTAGTGGTTTTTTCAAATCAAATAACATCAAATGGAATCCACCTGGGGCCAGTTTTTCTGGCTTACCTGCTTGCAATGTTAATGTTTCTAACGCACGCATTTTCATCACGCCATTGGTCATCGTCATGCTATGAATTTCAACGCTGCCAGCAGCAGGGCTTTCTACATGAAATAAAGTACTGTCTTGTGGACTTTTTAATGTCATATAAGCTGCGCCGACGCTTTGCCCTGGTGCATTGGCTCTAACCCAGGCATCAGTGATGCTAACTTCAGCATGTGCATTGCTAATAATTAAAAACAATGTACAAATGAATACTTTAAATAGTTTTTTCATGATTTTTATACCAGTTTAAATGCGGTGAATTTAAAGCTTAACTATTAGGACAGGGTGATAAAGCAATTAATTCAAACGCAAAGATATTAATACCTTAATTTATATCATCTTCAGGTTTGGGTGGCGAGTTATCCGGAATCTTATAGTTTTCGTTTGCCCAATCGCCTAGATCAATCATCTGGCATCGCTCAGAACAAAAGGGTCTAAATTTGTTGTTAAGAGTGTATTCGATTAATTTTTTACAGTTTGGGCAGGCGATTAAACGTGGTTTTGCATCAAACATTTCAAGGGACATTTCAAGCTAAATTTAAGAATTAATACTTATACCAAAAGCTTACATTGATGGCTAGAGGTTACACAGTGTCATTGTAAAATCGATAGGGTGATCACATTGTTTTGGTCTTTGAATAAAATCCAAACCATTAAAGCGCACATTGATGGCATATTTATTCGCACTTACCTCAGGGAAACAGGGGCAGTCATCTTCTATTTGAATAATCAGCATTTGTGCAGGTTTAGCGCCACCTAGCATTTGCTGGAAAAATCCATGGTCGGCATGATGTTTAGAAGCCGCGCCGCTACCACGCAATATATGTAATATGGTTTTAATGGCGTCATACATGGGCATTAATTTGGATAGCCAGCCATCAAAATCCTGCTTACGACGTGCGCTATCCAGATTTAACCAGTGATGATAAGAAGGTAAATCAAATTGGCATACGCCACCAGGAATATTGACACGCTGCTTGATACTCATCAACCATTCATTTTCACGTAAATGCTGGCCTAGTTTTAAGCTCTCGCTCCGCAGCGTAGTGGAACAAGCGCCAATTTGCTTTAGAATTTTGTCTAGTGCAGCTTCTGCAATCACAGGATTACCACGCAGATTTTGCATCGATAGTCGTTGTCGATCCAACTCCTGCACCAAATCCATTTTAAGATCAGCGCGATCAATAATATCCAGCATTTGTAACAGTGAAATGAGTGCGCTATGGTGGTTGTGCTGGTGGCCAGCATCAACGTTGAGCAATATTTTTGAGAAAAGATCTTCTAATCGCAAAAGCGTGCGTATACGTTCGTTAAATGGAAATTCGTAGCTAGACATCGTAGGTATAAAAGTCTGCTTACTTATAATAGTAAATTGAGGTGAATTATGAGATTGTTTTGCTAAGTATGCAAGTATTAATGTATTTTTTATGAATCACGTTTATTTTTTCGCGCAATTTTTCGACATTTTCATTATTCTCTATGACATCATTCGCTAATTTTAGGCGCTGTTTACGGGATGTTTGCGCTTTTATAATCTGGATAATTTGTGATTCTGGTAAATTGCTGCGATTCATAACACGTTCGATTTGTATTTTTTCATCACAATCGATAACTAAAATGCGATTAATATGCGGTGAATAACGCGGACTTTCAAATAAAAGCGGCACTACTAATATTTGATAGGGGAATATTGAGCTAATTTCGTTTTGCTGTAATTGCCTGATCGCTTCATCATAAATGGCCGGATGTAAAATAGCGTTTAATTTTTCTAATGCATATTGATCCGTAAACACCAAATCTCGCATGGCTTTACGGTCTAATGCACCATCTGGCGTGATGTATTGATGGCCAAAATTAGCCGCCAGAATGCTAATTAAAGGCTGGTTTGCAGAAGTTAATTGATGCGAAATTGTATCTACATCGGTAATAGCCACGCCAAGTTCCGCAAATATTTTCGCCGCTTCTGATTTGCCGCTACCAATTCCGCCTGTTAACGCTACAACGTACATCAATTAGCCAATATTAAAGGTAAAAGCTAGCTAACTGCTGGCCAAAAAATAGAGCAGCAATGCCGCCAAGCGCTAAAAATGGACCAAAAGGAATGGCGCTATTACGGCCTTTACCCTTAAATAAAATCAAGCCGACACCCATGACCGCGCCCACCAATGAGCTTAACAGAATAACTGCAGGTAGTATTTGCCAGCCAAACCAGGCGCCGATGGCAGCCAGCAATTTAAAATCGCCATAACCCATGCCTTCTTTACCAGTGACCAATTTAAACAGCCAAAAAATAAGCCACAGAATCATATAGCCAGCCATCGCCCCGATTACAGCAGATTCCAGATCAGCGAATCCATTGTTTAAATTGAATAAAAGCCCTAGCCAAAGTAAAGGCAGGACGATATCATCTGGTAATAAGAAAGTGTCTAAATCGATAAAGGTAAGTGCAATTAGCGCAAATATAAAGACAAAAATAAACAGTGTAGCGCTACTGTAACCGTAAATATATGCAGCTAAACCAATTAGCGCGCCAGTCAATGCTTCAATTAAGGGATAGCGCATACTGATTTTGGTTTTACAGCCTTTGCATTTTCCGCCTAGTACTAAATAACTGATGATAGGAATATTTTCCAATACGCCGATTTTATGCCCACATTTGGGGCAGGCAGAGCGCGGCGTAACGATGTTGTATTTTGGTGGCTGAGGCAATGCGCTTAATTCAGCTTCGCTTAAATTTGCCGCTAAGGCTTGCCGTTGCTGAAAGTACAATTCCTCCGCATTTTCCATCATGATGGGTAAGCGATGAATCACCACATTTAAAAAGCTACCGACCATCAGGCCAAATATGACTGAAAAAATGACAAAAACAATTGGTTCAGCACGCAACAGATCAGATAGTGGTACAAAAAAATCAAACATATTGTTCCTTATTGTTGGTGCTAGGTTAGTGCAAGCACACTTAAAACTTGATGTAAACTAACGCAATCATCGCATCGTTAAAGTAACTGTGCAACCTCGGCCAAGGTTTGGGGTTAATGTTGTTTAACTATTTAAAATGTTTGAGCTTAATTTAATTCAACTTGAATTTAAGTTAATTGGCACCATTTAATGTTGCAACGATGTGACAAGTATTTAGGAACAATATGACAGATCAAAAAGAAGTATTAAATATCAAAGAGCTCGTGGAGCTGAATAATATCAATCATCCTGCTTGGGATGAGCCGATTATTTGCCGCGTAGAAGTGGATTTGCCTGGCTGGTTGAAACAGCTGACAGGCGGCAAACAGTGGGAAGTTTACGGTGAGGACGAAGAAGAGACCTGCATTAGTTTTGCGCTACGCGAATTGCATGCGAAAACGCACGAAAAAAATCAAGCGAGAACATCAACATTGGCGGAAGTGACGCTTTATCATAACGGTTACGCGGTAGTTGACGTAGATGGAAAAGCTTTGTTTGACGGCACGTTAACCAACGGCACAAGCGATTGCGCACATTTAAGCTACTTCCATGCGGAAAGCGGTGAGCCTATTACCTTGAATTAATTTCAGTGAATAATAGAGTTAAATTTGACTTTACTTAGTAAGATCGATTAACCGCAAAAGCCGCTAAATCTATCAGCGATCTTTTGTGAGCTGAGTCTGGAAGATGCGCGATTGCTGCGCAGCCTTGTTCTGATTCTGATCTGGCTAAATTTAATACATAATCGCTGGCGTTAGTAAACTTTACCGTCGCCAGCACTGCATCTAAGTTTTCCAATCCACCCAGTTGTATGGCTTTGCGCACAACAGCAGCATTTTCGGGTGTGCTTTTGTGCATCGCATAAAGTAAAGGCAAGGTTGGCTTGCCTTCACTCAAATCATCGCCCAAGTTTTTGCCAATTTTTGCGACATCTCCACTTAGATCCAGCACGTCATCAACTAACTGAAAAGCGGTGCCAAGCTTCATGCCATATAAGGCAAGCGCATCTTCATCTTCACGGCTGGCATTGTTAATCACTGCGCCTAAGCGCATGGCAGCTTCAAATAATTTAGCCGTCTTGTAGTGAATCACCTTTATATATTGTGCTTCAGTGACATCGGCATTATTAATATTCAGTAATTGCAACACTTCACCTTCAGCAATTACATTGGTTGCCTCGGACAAAATTTCCATTACACGCATATTTTTTAATTGCACCATCATTTGGAATGCGCGGGAATATAAAAAATCGCCGACTAATACACTCGCTGCATTACCAAAAATATGATTAGCGGTACTTTTGCCGCGGCGCATGGCAGATTCATCTACCACGTCATCATGCAGTAGCGTTGCGGTATGAATAAACTCTACAATAGCCGCAAGCTCATGATGGTGAGCTTGAATGGGGGCGAAAATGCCAGCTGATAGCAATACCAATGATGGCCGCAAACGTTTGCCGCCGCCATTAATAATATGTTCCCCAATGGTATTAATCAGGCTAACTTCAGAGTGAAGTGAGTTGCGGATAACATTGTCGACCGCTTGCATATCAAGCGAAATTGAAGATTGAATAAGTTTTAAATCCACACGCTACGCCAATAATAAAAAGCCAATATAATAGCTACTATTTTAACACAGGCATTCGAGGTCTATATTCAAGACTTTGAATCAATTCAAGCCAAGACTTTTCGATGAATTAAACAGGGCGAATAATTGTGATTTAAGGTTTGCAATGTATGCTAATTTAAGTATAATGCGCGATTCATTTGAACGTGTAGAAGCAAGGTCAAAACCATGTACGCAGTAATTAAAACAGGTGGCAAACAATATAAAGTAGTTGCCGGTGAGAGACTTAAAGTAGAGAAAATCGTGGGCGATGTTGGCGCTACAGTGGTTATCGACAAAGTGTTGATGATTTCTGATGCAGCAAATACAACTATCGGCGCGCCTTTAATTGCTGGTGCTACAGTGAGTGCCACCGTGCTTTCACACGGCCGTGCAGATAAAGTGATGATTTTCAAATTTCGTCGCCGTAAGCACTACCGTAAAACGCAAGGCCATCGCCAAAGCTTCACAGAGATTCAAATTGGTGAGATTTTAGCGGCAGGCGCATCTGCTGAAAAAGCTGCGCCAAAATCAGCAAAAGCCAAGCCAGCTAAAGCGGCAGAATAATTGAACTCTACATATTAGATTCACTGAAGAATTAAAGGATTAAATCATGGCACACAAAAAAGCAGGCGGTAGTTCACGTAACGGTCGCGATTCACACTCACAACGTTTAGGCGTTAAAGCATTTGGTGAAACGGTTGTTTCAGCAGGTAGTATCATTGTGCGTCAACGCGGTACTAAAATGCACGCTGGTGAAAATGTCGGCATGGGTAAAGACCATACATTATTTGCAAAAATTGAAGGTAAAGTAACATTTGCTACCAAAGGCGCGCTACGTCGCCATACTGTAAGCATTGTTGCAGTTTAAATTTAAGTAGTATGATTAAAGCCTCATCGTTGCGATGGGGCTTTTTTATTTTAGAGTTTAAGTAACGACGCTTTTAAAATGTGCGAGCGATGCAAATCAAACGCGCACCCATAAAGGGAAAATAGGCGGACTGACGAGACAGCACAATAAGTGCGATGAGGATATGAGCACCGCGTAAGCTTGAGTTTGCGAGCGCAGCCATTTTAAATATGAAATTTATTGATGAAGCGACCATTAAGGTATATGCCGGCGACGGCGGCAACGGCGTTGCCACGTTCAGGCGCGAGAAGTACGAGCCTATGGGCGGCCCCAATGGCGGCGATGGCGGTAAGGGCGGCTCGATTTACGCGATTGCAGACCGCAACATCAATACCTTAGTCGATTATCGCTACACACGTACATTCCGTGGTCAACGCGGTGAAAATGGTCGTGGCGCAGAGTGCTACGGCGCAAAAGGTGAAGACACCATTTTACGCGTGCCAGTAGGCACGGTGATTTCTGACAAAGCCACTGAGCGTGTAATTGTCGATTTAGATACGCATGGCCGCAAAGTATTGCTGGCAAAAGGTGGCAATAACGGTTTAGGCAATGTGCATTTTAAATCGTCCATCAACCGCTCGCCGCGACAATGTACCAAAGGTGAGCCAGGCGAAGAGTTTGAGCTGTATATGGAGCTTAAAGTATTGGCTGATGTTGGCTTGCTCGGCATGCCGAATGCCGGTAAATCCACCTTTATTCGCTCTGTTTCAGCTGCAAAACCTAAGGTCGCTGATTACCCGTTTACCACGTTGCATCCTAATTTAGGCGTAGTGCGCGTAGATGCAGAACGCAGTTTTGTGATTGCTGACGTGCCTGGATTGATTGAAGGTGCTGCCGAAGGCGCGGGTTTAGGACATCAGTTTTTGCGCCATCTCGCGCGCACTTCGCTACTTTTGCATCTGGTGGATATTGCGCCTTTTGATGAGGCAACTGACCCTGTGGCTGAAGCAAAGGCAATCGTCAATGAGCTTAAGAAGTATGACGAAGAACTCTACAACAAGCCGCGCTGGTTGGTGTTGAACAAAACCGATATGCTGGAAAACAGTAAAGATGTTGTGAAAAACTTTGTTAAAGACTACGGCTGGAAAGGACCAGTTTTTGCCATTTCTGCCATTAGTGGCGTTGGTTGCAAAGAACTGACTTACGCAATGATGGATCATCTGGATGAAGTAAAAAAATCTGCACTTGAAATAGAGTCAACAGAACAAGCTAAAAATGAGCCAATCATTACTGACTAATACCAAGACTTTAATCGTCAAAGTCGGCTCTAGCCTTGTCACCAATAATGGTGAAGGCTTAGACAGAGCGGCGATTGCCGCATGGGCTACGCAAATAAGTGCATTAGTTAAACAAGGCAAGCAAGTGGTGCTGGTTTCAAGTGGCGCGGTGGCAGAAGGCATGCAGCGGCTTGGCTGGAAAAAGCGGCCAATAGAAGTAAACGAGTTGCAAGCCGCAGCTGCTGTTGGGCAAATGGGTTTAGTGCAAATGTACGAAAGCTGCTTCGCGCAACACGGTTTGCACACTGCGCAACTATTATTGACCCATGATGATTTATCAGACAGGAAGCGCTACTTGAATGCGCGCAGCACATTAAAAACCCTGCTCGATTTGAATGTTATCCCGATTATCAACGAAAACGATACCGTAGTGACGGAAGAGATTCGTTTCGGCGATAACGATACTTTAGCCGCATTGGTTGCCAACTTGATTGAGGCGGATACTTTGGTGATTTTAACCGATCAGCAAGGCCTGTATTCTGCTGATCCGCGTAAAGATAAAGCAGCACAATTTATCAATTTTGAAACTGCCGGTAATGTTGAATTGGAAAAAATGGCAGGCGGTGCAGGTAGCAATGTCGGTACCGGCGGCATGTTAACCAAAATTTTAGCTGCAAAACGTGCAGCCAAAAGTGGTGCGCATACGATTATTGCCTCTGGTCGTGAGCCAGATGTGCTACTACGTTTAAGTAAAGGTGAAGCGATTGGCACACATTTAAAAGCCACGCAAATGAAAACGTTGGCAAAAAAACAATGGTTGGCTGATCATTTACGTTTAGGTGGCAAGCTGGTTTTAGATGCAGGTGCGGTAAAAGTGCTCAAAACAGATGGTAAAAGTTTGCTAGCAATTGGTGTGATTGAAGTGCAAGGTAATTTTGAGCGTGGCGATGTAGTTGCCTGTGTGAATGAATCCGGCATTGAGGTGGCGCGTGGCATTGTGAATTATAATTCGGCTGACGCTAGTCGTATCAAACGTAAAGCCAGCAGTCAAATTGAGAGCGTTTTGGGTTATGTCGAAGAGTCTGAATTGATTCATCGCGATAACTTAATCATTATTTAAAGTTGAAAAATATTTTAGTGAGAATACTGAATGAATAAACCTTTAGTAGCCATTTTGATGGGTTCTGACAGCGATTGGCCTGTGATGAAAAATGCCGCGCAAATGCTGGCAGATTTCGGTGTGCCTTATGAGGCGAAAGTGGTCTCGGCGCATCGTACGCCAGACTTAATGTTTAAATTTGCTGAAAATGCACATCAGCAAGGTTATCAAATCATCATTGCTGGCGCTGGTGGCGCAGCACATTTACCTGGTATGGTGGCTGCTAAGACAACATTGCCGGTGTTAGGCGTGCCAGTACCAAGCAAACATTTACAAGGGCAGGATTCTTTATTATCCATCGTGCAGATGCCCAAGGGCATACCCGTCGCCACTTTTGCGATTGGCGATGCTGGCGCGGCAAATGCGGGCTTGTTTGCGGTATCTATTTTGGCAAACCACGATGCGTCTTTGGCAAAGAAATTAGCAGAGTTCAGATTGAATCAAAGCGATAAAGTGCACGCCATGGAGTTAAGTGAAAAGCCATGACCAAAAGCCAGATCATTAATCCACCAGCAATGTTGGGCATGTTAGGCGGCGGGCAATTAGGCCGTTTTTTTGTGATTGCTGCACACGAAATGGGATATAAAGTAACAGTTCTTGATCCAGATAAAAATAGCCCTGCAGGCAAAATAGCCGATGTACATTTGTGCGCGGCTTATGATGATGTGATGGCACTTAAAACAATGGCAGACACGTGTGCTGCCGTAACCACAGAGTTTGAAAATGTACCAGCTGCCACTCTAGAAAAATTAGCTGAATCGACCGTTGTGCGACCCAATGCAGCTTGTGTGGCAATCGCCCAAAATCGTGTTTTAGAAAAAAACTTTATCAAACAGGCTGGTTTGCCAGTTGCGCCGTTTGCTGTCATTAATACTGTGAGTGATTTGCCAAATAATAGCAGTGAGTTGTATCCCGCGATTTTAAAAGTGGCGCGGTTTGGTTACGATGGCAAAGGTCAAGCTCGCGTTAAGAATAAGCTTGAGGCTGAAAAAGCATTTGCCGATTTTAAGCAAGAAATCTGTGTATTAGAGCAAATGTTGCCACTCGATCTTGAGGTTTCCGTAGTATTAGCGCGTGATGCACAGGGCAATATCGCCGCTTTTCCAACCGTGGAAAACACGCATCTTAATGGCATCCTAGACATCAGCATTGCGCCAGCCAGATGTTCGGAAGTGATTAAAGCCAATGCGCAAGAACTGGCAAAAAAACTCGCGAATCAGTTAGGTTACACTGGTGTATTGGGTGTAGAATTTTTCGTGGTCGGTACTCAATTATTGGTGAATGAAATCGCGCCGCGCCCGCATAATTCTGGTCATTACACGATTGATGCATGCATCACTAATCAATTTGAGCAGCAAGTGCGTGTGATGACAGGCTTGCCTTTAGGCAATGCTAGTTTGCACAGTGCTGCGGTAATGGTAAATATTCTAGGTGATAGTTGGGTGAACGACGCTGAACCCGTTTGGGATAAAGCCTTTGCGCACAGTAATTTAAAGCTGCATTTATATGGTAAAGAACAACCACGTAAAGCCCGAAAAATGGGACACTTCACCGTGATTGGGTTGATGAGAGTGAAAGAGAAACAAACTTTACTGAATACCGCTTTGATTGCGCGCAGTGAGTTAAATATCGGCTGAATTAAATAATGGGTGAATGATATTATTTAGGTAAACAATATCATTCACATAAAGTTAACCTAAAAAAATGGTTAACTTTTCACTTAAATAACTTGCTAAAACTAAAAAAGCCTCGCATGCGAGGCTTTTTATTATGTTGCTGATTAAGTGCTTAGATTATTCAGCAGCTTTAGCAGGCTTAGCGGCCGCTTTTGGTTTTGCCGCTGCTTTAGGTTTTTCGCTAGCAGTTTTTGCAGCCGCTTTAGCTTTAGGAGCAGCTTTTGGTTTTGCAACGGTTTTCTTGGATAACATTACTGGTGCGTCACCTGACAATGCTTTGATTGCTGCAGTTAAGCGGCTTTTGTGACGCGCTGCTTTGTTTTTATGAATAATTTTTTTATCTGCAATGCGATCAATCACGCTGACGTTTTCTTGATAAGTAACCATTGCAGCAGCTTTGTCACCAGCCTCTACCGCTTTAAGTACTTTTTTAATTGCGGTACGTAGCGTTGAGCGCAGTGCAGAGTTGTGCGCGTTTACTTTTACGGATTGACGCGCGCGTTTGCGTGCTTGTGCGGTATTTGCCATGTGTTGATTGTCCTAATACTTAAGCTGGGTGTTAATACGAAACCGTGCATAATAGTGTTTTTTAAGCTGTTTGGCAAGAACTAATCATATAAAAAATATGCACCAGTATCCTGCATTAAAAGACAAATTAAATCCATGGATTAAACCTCTATCAAGCTGTGCTAAATACATGAAGATTAAATTTGCGGAATATTTAAACCAACGTTGCCATGTTAAAATAACGATTCATCAATCTAACCGCTTAATTATCCGTCTTAAATGAATTTACTCAAGGCTTTAGCCAAAGTTGGCAGCATGACGTTTGTTTCGCGCATACTGGGTTTTGTGCGCGATACGCTGATTGCGCGCGTGTTTGGTGCGGGTATGTTAACCGATGCTTTTATCGTCGCTTTCAAGATTCCCAATCTATTACGCCGCATATCGGCTGAAGGCGCATTTAGTCAGGCATTTGTGCCGATCTTAGCGGAATATAAAAGTCAACGTACATTTGACGAGACGCATAGCTTGGTTAATCGGGTAGCGACATGGCTGGGCATTATTCTGAGCGGCGTTACTTTACTAGGTATGCTGGCCGCACCTTGGATGGTTGCATTAATTGCGCCAGGCTTTCAGGACGAACCCGGTAAGATGCAATTGACGGTTGAATTGCTACGCATCACTTTCCCATATATTTTCTTTATCTCGCTGGTCTCCATGGCGGGCGGCGTTCTTAATACCTACAACCGTTTCAGCATTCCAGCGTTCACGCCTGTTTGGCTGAATGTTTCCATGATTGCAGCTGTATTATTCTTTGCTGAGCATTTCGCAGAACCGATTAAAGTGCTGGCTTGGGCGGTGTTTATTGGTGGTTTTTTACAGCTAATGTTCCAGATTCCTTTTTTAAGACAAATCGGATTATTGCCAAGATTCGAAATAAAACGCGATGACGAAGGTGTGTGGCGGATTTTAAAACTGATGGGACCTGCAGTTTTAGGCGTTTCAGTCGCACAGATTTCGCTGATTATTAACACTATTTTTGCCTCATTTTTAGCGACAGGCAGCGTCAGTTGGCTGTATTACGCCGATCGCTTGATGGAGTTTCCAACAGGCGTTTTAGGTGTCGCGTTGGGCACCATATTATTGCCCAGTTTATCTAAAGCCTATGCAGGAAGCGATGATAGTGAATACTCACAATTGCTGGATTGGGGTTTGCGTCTAACCTTTATTTTAGCAGCGCCTGCAGCTGTGGCGCTGGCAGTGCTGGCTACCCCGCTGGTTGCAACACTGTTTCACTATGGAAAATTTACCGCAATTGACGTTGCAATGACACAGCAGGCGTTGATTGCTTACAGCATAGGTTTATTGGGTTTGATTCTGGTGAAGATTCTAGCGCCCGGTTTTTATGCGCGGCAAAATATCAAAACGCCGGTAAAAATCGCCATCTTCACATTGGTAACAACGCAGTTGATGAACCTGTTTTTTATCTTTGGCTTACATTTAAACCATGCCGCCTTGGCGTTGGCAATCGGTTTGGGGGCTTGTATTAATGCAGGGCTACTTTTTTATCATCTACGCAAGTCGCATGTGTATCAGCCGCAAGCAGGCTGGTTAGGCTTTATTTTGAAGCTGATTTTGGCATTAAGTGTAATGGCGACCGTACTGTATTTTGCGATGGGTGACGCCAGCGATTGGCTGGAGTTTAGCCTGATGAAACGCCTGCTTTATATTAGCGGTTTAATTGCGTTGGGTGGGTTGAGCTACTTTGCAGTCTTATTTTTGCTGGGTTTCAGGCCGCGAGATTATATGCGCCGAGTGAGGCATTGATGAGAGTAAAAAATTAATGCAAGTTCTCAGGCATATTCCTACAGCGCTACAGTCGCCGATTGCCTTAGCGATTGGTAATTTCGACGGCATGCATTTGGGTCATCAGGCTTTGTTGGCGCGTTTGGTAGAAGTCGCAAAAGCCAAAAAACTAACGCCAGCCGTGATGACGTTTGAACCGCATCCACGTGAGTTTTTTACGCCGTTAAATGCACCAAGCCGCTTATGTAATTTACGCGAAAAACTGGAATATTTTATTGCCGCCGGTGTTGAAAAAACCTTTGTATGTGCATTCAACCAACGCTTTTCCGCTATCAGTGCGCAAGCATTTATGGATGAAATATTACGAAAAAAAATGCAGGTTAACACGATTTTGGTGGGTGAAGATTTCAGGTTTGGTGCCAAACGCACTGGTACAGTTGCCGATTTTAAAGCTAATCAATTCGATTTGATTGATTTTGCGCCAGTTAACTTTGCCAATGAGCGCATATCCAGCACACGCGTACGTGATGCCTTATCTTATGGCAATTTGCAGCTTGCTTCAGAATTGCTTGGTCGCAATTACAGTATCAGCGGCAAAGTCGTTCATGGCGCTAAACGTGGTCGTGAGCTCGGTTTTCCTACTGCCAATATCCACATTAAGCATGAACGGCCTGCCTTAACGGGTGTTTATGCCGTAAAATTGGATGGTTTGAATGCGGTAGCCAATTTGGGTGTCCGTCCTACAATTGCAGGCGTGCCTAAATTATTATTAGAGGTGCATATTCTTGATTTTAATGATGATTTATACGGTAGGCATGTGCATGTGGAGTTTCTGCACAAAATACGTGATGAAATGAAATTTAACGGATTAGACACGTTAAAAGAACAGATTGCGCAAGATATTATTGTTGTTAGGCAATACTTTAAATAAACAAAATGTTAAGAATTAATCTAAGAATTAAACAATGACCGAACAAACCAAAGATTTAAAATACAAAATCAACCAGCCAGAAACGGCTTTCCCTATGCGTGGTGATTTAGCCAAGCGTGAACCGGCTTGGTTAAAAAAATGGCAAGATAAAAAGCTGTATCAACGAATCAGAGAAGTGCGCAAAGGCTCACCGAAATTCATTCTGCATGATGGCCCGCCTTATGCCAATGGCGATATTCACATCGGCCACGCGGTAAATAAAATCTTAAAAGACATCATCATTAAAGCCAAAACCATGAGTGGTTTCGATGCGCCCTATGTGCCCGGCTGGGATTGCCACGGCTTACCGATTGAGTTGGTGGTGGAGAAAACGCACGGTAAGAATATCGCCCCTGCCAAATTTCGCGAGTTATGCCGTGAGTATGCCGCCGAACAAGTAGAACGTCAAAAGAAAGACTTTATTCGCTTGGGCGTGTTGGGAGATTGGGATAATCCTTATCTGACCATGGATTTTAAAACCGAAGCCGACATCATGCGCGCTTTGGGCGAGATTCAAGAAAATGGTTATCTATATCAAGGCAGTAAGCCCGTGCATTGGTGTGTGGATTGCGGCAGCGCTTTGGCTGAGGCTGAAGTGGAATATGAAGATGTGAATTCGCCAGCGATTGATGTTAAATTTGAAGTGTTGAATCGTGAAGAGTTTTGGGATAAAGCTGCTGGAAGAAAGCTTCCTAGATCTCCAGATAGAGTTCCTCTTGGAGACTCAAGGCTTTACGACAAACCCATATTCTTTGTTATCTGGACGACAACTCCATGGACGTTACCTGCAAATCAGGCTGTTTGTCTAAATCCAGTGTTTCACTATGATTTTATTGACATTGGAACTGAGATATTAGTAATTGCCAGTGAACTTAAAGAAGTAACACTGAAAAGATATGGGGTTGACCCATTGAAAGATAATAGTGTAAATATTGTAAGTCACTCTCAAGGTTTAAGTTTAGTTGGCACAGCTTTAAAACATCCTTTTGATAAGCGTGAAGTGCCTATTATATGCGGAGATCATGTAACTGCAGATGCAGGTACTGGTGCAGTCCACACCGCCGCCGCGCATGGTAACGATGACTGGCTTGTGATGAAAGCCAATTTTCCGAATGAAAAACCACGCATTTTAATCGGTGGTGACGGCAAATTCTTTAATAGTGAATTGGTAGAATTTGAACCAATTAGAGGGTTAACTCGGCAGGAAGCTAACAAGGTTATTCTGGCAAAAATGCAAGAAAATGGCACTTTGATTGCCAGCGCACGCTTAAATCATAGCTTCCCACATTGTTGGCGCCATAAAACGCCGTTGATGCAATTGGCGACACACCAGTGGTTTATTGGCATGAATTCACAAAATAAAACTGGCACGAGTTTGCGTGAGTATGCGAATAAAGCTGTTGATGAAACCGAATTTTTCCCAAACTGGGGTCGCGCGCGTTTAGAGGCGATGATCAAAAATCGGCCTGATTGGTGTGTTTCGCGTCAGCGAAATTGGGGCGTGCCGATGCCGTTTTTTGTGCATAAAGAAACGGGTGAACCACATCCGAAAACGGCAGATTTATTAGAGCAAGCTTGCTTGCTGGTTGAAAAATCAGGCGTTGAAGCTTGGTTTACTTTAGATGCTGATGCGTTTTTAAATAAACATGCGCCTGAAAATATGGCAGATTACAAAAAAGTCACTTACACGTTAGACGTTTGGTTTGATTCGGGCGCAACGCATAAAGCAGTACTGCGTTCACCTAAACATCCGACACTTTCAGAAGAAGCGAATAAACGCGCTGCGCAAGGTAAACCAGTTGCCGATTTATATTTAGAAGGCTCTGATCAGCATCGCGGATGGTTCCAATCTAGTTTGCTGACGGGCTGTGCGATTGATGGAAAAGCGCCTTATAAAGCCTTGTTGACGCACGGTTTTGTGGTGGATGGCGCTGGTCACAAAATGAGTAAATCCAAGGGCAACGTGGTTGCGCCGCAAAAAGTGATGGATACTTACGGCGCAGATATTTTGCGTTTATGGACGGCTTCAACCGACTATTCTGGCGAACTGACGATTTCGGATGAAATCTTGAAACGCGTGGCTGAAAGCTATCGCCGCATTCGCAATACCATGAAATTTTTGCTGGCGAACTTGGCGGACTTTGATGCGAATAAAGATTTATTGCCAGTGAATAAATGGCTGGAAATCGACCGCTACGCTTTGCACTTAATACACAAATTGCAAACAGAAGTGTTGGCGGATTATGACCGTTATGAATTTCATTTGGCGGTACAAAAAATAGTGAGTTTCTGCTCAGAAGATTTGGGCGGCTTTTATCTAGATATTCTGAAAGACAGGCTGTACACCGCAGGTGAAAATTCGCATGCGCGTCGCGCTGCACAAAGTGCTTTGCATCATATTACGCATGCGTTTATGCGTTTAACTGCGCCGATTTTGAGCTTTACTGCAGATGAAATCTGGCAGATTTTAGAGGTTAACAATCAAAATTCAGTGTTTGAAGATGTTTGGTATCAATTGCCAGAGCATGGGTTAAGTGAAAAAGAAGTGTTGACTTGGGAAGACGTGATTAATGTTCGCGGCCTTGTCAATAAGGCCATTGAAGAGAAGCGTGCGCAAGGTTTGGTTGGTTCATCATTGCAATCAGAGATCAATATTTATGCAGATGGGCAATTACAAGAGTCTCTAGCCAGCTTAAAAGATGATTTGCGTTTTGTCATGATTACATCGCGCGCAATCGTCTACAAACAAGCGGGATCAGGCGTACAGATAGACGTTACCCCAAGCCCAAATAAAAAATGCGATCGCTGCTGGCATTACCGTGTAGACGTTGGCCATCATGCTGAGCATCCAACCATTTGCGGACGTTGCGTGAGCAATCTATTTGGCGCGGGTGAGGTGCGAAAGTATGCTTAAAAATATGAGTATTTACAAATGGTTAAGTATTAGTGCGGTTGTGGTTGCACTGGATTTATACACCAAACACCTGATTGAGCAGGCTTTTCAATATGGCGAACATTTAACCATCACCCGCTTTTTTGATTTAGTGCGCTATCACAACGAAGGCGCGGCGTTTAGTTTTTTGGCGGATGCAGGCGGCTGGCAGAAATGGTTTTTTAGCGGCATTTCAGTTGTGGCGATTGTCGTCATTACTTATTTACTTAAAAAACATCAAAGTCAAAAACTTTTTTGTCTGGGCTTGGCCTTAGTATTAGGTGGCGCTATTGGCAATCTGTACGACAGGCTTACTTTGGGCTATGTGGTGGATTTTTTGTCATTTCATGTAGACGATTGGTTTTGGCCAGCCTTTAACGTGGCCGATAGCGCGATTTGTGTTGGAGTTGCACTTTTATTGATGGATAGTTTTAAAAAGCCGGCAAGCTAAAAAAAGGCTAAAAACAGCAGCGCTTTAGCGCGAGGAGAATGCGGTGCCAGATTGGAAAAAGCTGATTGCAGGTAAGATTGCTATTGCCAAAAAAGGCAATGCGCCTGGCAAAGTAAATCAAGATATCCGCGTGCCTGCAGGGCAAACCGAGGTAAAAAATTTTCCGATTTTAGATCTGGGTATTCTGCCTGACATCAATAAACAAAACTGGCAATTGCGCGTATATGGCTTGGTCACCAACGAGCTGAATCTGGATTGGGACGCTTTTCAAGCATTGCCACAAACAACGGATATTTCAGATTTTCACTGTGTGACGCGCTGGACGCGTTTGGATATGGATTGGGTCGGCGTCAAAGCGCAGGATTTATTGATGCTGGCTGATCCGTTAGAAAATGCGCGCTATGTAACGCTGCTCGGTTACGATGGTTACACCACTAATTTGCCGCTGGAAGCATTGCTAGATGATGATGTGATGGTTGCACATTCGGTGCTGGGTTATCCATTAACGACTGCGCACGGCGGGCCTGTGCGGATGATTGTGCCAAAACGCTATGCTTGGAAAGGTGCGAAATGGTTAAAAGCCATCGAATTGCACGAGTTTGACCGGCGAGGATTTTGGGAAGTGCGCGGCTATCATAATGAGGCGGATCCGTTTAAAGAAGAACGCTTTTCAGACGATGAATGAAATTAATTTATTTTTACCCAATATAGTCACAGCCGCGCCTACCAAACAATACAATATTAGTTATTTGCTTGCCAGATTAATATCTACGCTATTTCAATTTAAACTTAATGCTTTTTTGGCAGCAACTTTTTAACCAACTCAAATAACGCCACGCAAATTGCACCTACAGTTAGGCCAATTACCGCATCAACTAAAGTCGGCGAAATAGCCGCTAAATAGCTGCCAATTGTGGGTAAATTCTGAAAATACCCTACAGTTTGTTCGGAAAAATGATGTAGCGCAGGGATGCCGTGCCCGATAATACTGCCACCAACCAAAAACATGGCAGCTGTACCGACGACCGACAATATGCGCATTAAGATAGGCGCAAATGCTAATAGTTTTTCGCCAATCTTGCGCTGTAGCTGGCGATAAAAACTGGCACCTTTTTTCATCATTAAATGTAAGCCGGCATCATCTAGCTTAACAATACCCGCCACTAAACCATAAACACCAATCGTAATTACTAGTGCAATTAAGGCAACCACTGCGGATTGTTCGGTGAAACTTGCGCCAGAAGCTTTGGCGCTACCCAATGCAATTACAATAATCTCGGCAGATAAAATAAAGTCAGTGCGAATCGCGCCTTTTATTTTATCTTTTTCTACATCTAGCAAATTGATATTTGGGTCAGCTACTGCTTGGGATAATTGAGTTTTGTGGGCTTTATCTTCCTCTTTATGATGTTGCATAAATAGATGCGCAATTTTTTCAAAACCCTCAAAGCACAAATACGCACCGCCAATCATCAGTAAAGGTGTAATTAGCCAAGGGATGAAATAGCTTATTGCCAATGCGGCCGGAACCAGAATCAATTTATTGATAAACGAACCTTTGGCAACCGCCCACACAACTGGCAGTTCGCGTTCTGCTTTTACACCAGAAACCTGTTGTGCGTTCAGTGCTAAATCATCACCTAGTACGCCAGCCGTTTTTTTAGCGGCAACTTTGGTCATTACTGAAACATCGTCCAAAATGGTTGCAATATCATCAAAAAGTGCAAGTAAGCTACCAACGGCCATGTTATTTATCTCTTCAGTATTAAGTTGTTAGGATTTTAACCCATTTGCTTTCTCTCTTGCTTGCATTCTGCTTAGGTTGCATTGTGATGAGCCGAAAAGTACAATGCGTGACATGTTGTCGAAAAGACTATTCCGTTTCATGCATCATATTGCGTTATTCGCAATCATTTTTGCGTCTTTCGCGCCTACTATTTCGCATGCATTAGCCGTCCAAAATAACAGCAATAGTTTTGCGCAAGAAGTGTGTACCAGTAGTGGTGAAAAAGTAGTGATTCAAGTGATGACGACAAAAGGACAGCAATTATCCACTGAATTTGTCGTCAGCAAATCATCGCCTAAAACCATGATTATGCATTTAGAACACTGCCCGTTTTGTTCAAGTAGCGTAGCAAGCGCGAGCTTGCCAACTACAAATGCGCTGATTATCGCTTTACTAGAACAAACCGCACGACAGATTGCGCAATACGCTGCACCGATTGTTGTATCGCGTCCTTACGTTTCACCGCCATCGCAAGCACCGCCTAACACACTCTAAAAATACCAGTTTATTTCGCAAGCCATTTGCGATAAACCCTGTTTTTTGGAGTTTTAAATGATTAAATCTATATATTTATGTGTATTAAGTGCATTAGCAATCGGCTTTTCACACGTTGCATTTGCAGATCACAACGAAAGTATCGAGCTAGAAGAAGTTAGCGTGACCGCGCCGATTGATAGTCGTATTGTTAATCACCCAGCAACGGTTGAAAGCTATACTAAGCAACAGATTCAAGACACAATCAATACTACAACTTCGCAACAAACCTTGAAATACTTGCCTAGCTTTCAAGTGCGTGAACGTTATATTGGCGATCGAAATGGCCCCATTGCAACGCGCACAACAGGTACGCTTTCAAGCGCGCAAACGTTGCTCTATGCAGATGGCATTTTGCTTTCAAACTTGCTGGGCAACTCGTTTGGTTTCGCTCCACGCTGGGGCATGGTTACCCCAGAGGAGATTGAAAATGTCAATATTCTATATGGCCCTTTTTCTGCGCTGTATGCAGGTAATTCTTTAGGTGGCGTGATCAATATCAATACCCGCATGCCAACTAAGTTTGAAGTACACGCTAGCGCACAAGCTTTTGCTCAAAATTTTGAGCTATATGGAACAGGTAAAACCTTTGATGGTAATCACGAAACATTTTCTGCTGGTAATAAAGTCAATGATCTAAGTTTTTTGTTTACTGCGGATCGCTTAGATACGACTAGCCAGCCGATGCAATTTGCAAACAGCATTGCGCCAAGCACAACGGCAGGAAGCAGAACAGCTGTTACAGGTGCCTATCTGGACAAAGATCCTTCTGGTAAAAATCGCGTCATTTTCGGTGCGACTGGCATTGATAAAAGCGAGCAGCATAACTTGAAATTGAAGGCTGTCTACGATATTACGCCCACCATTAAAGCTGCTTACACCATCGGCGTGTGGGATTTAGATAGTCGAAGTGATGTGGATAGTTATATTAAGGATGCAGCTGGCAACGCTGTTTATAACGGACGCATAACACTTAATGGACAAAATTATGACGCCTCTGGCTTTAATAATCCGAATCAAGCCGAGTCTATGCATATCATGCAGGCACTTGATATTAAATCGAATACTAAAGGCCTGTTTGATTGGCAGTTCACTTTATCTGACTACGATTACCTGAAAGATAAAAACAGTACTTCAAATGTGCCTTCAAGCGGGACAGTTGCTGCTGGTAATCCTTATCTCAACAAGATTGGTCGTGTGGTCGATCAAAAAGGGACGGGTTGGACTGTATTTGATGCACGCGGGATATTTCGCGCGCTAGATGGCAATAATGATCAGCATACGATTGAATTTGGCTACCATATTGATCACTACAATTTACGCAGCGACACCAATACAACAGCAGATTGGTCAGTGGGAAATAAAGGCGCACTGTTTGCAGCATCGCGTGGTGAAACCCAGACACAAGCATTGTATGTACAGGATAAATGGCAACTTGACCCACAATGGGCGCTAACGTTAGGCGCGCGTCAAGAGTATTGGCAAGCAAGTGATGGTCGCAATCAAACTACCACAAATGCCGGGTTTCAAACCAGTCAGTACAAAGATGAATCGGATGAAAAATTTTCACCGAAAATCTCGTTAAGTTTTGAGCCGCAGCCTGCTTGGGGTTTTAGAGCGTCAGTTGGCCAAGCTTACCGCTTTCCAACCGTGGGTGAACTGTATCAGCAAGTCGTTAATGGTACTTCGCTGGTACAAAATAATCCTGATTTAAAAACAGAAGAAGTCATTTCGGGTGAATTTACCGCTGAGCGCCGTTTTGCCAATGGCCTGATTCGCGCCAGTTTGTTTACGGAAAATAAATATGATGCGCTGATTTCTCAAACTGTTACCACAGGCGCCAATTGCTTGGGTACGCAGTGCACATTTATTCAGAATATCGACCATGTGCGTACGCACGGCATTGAACTATCTACTGAATGGCAAGATGTATTGCTGCATGGCCTAGATTTGCTGGCTAATTTAACACTTACAGAAGCGGAAGTTTTGCGTAACCATGCTAACAGGGGCTTTGAAGGCAACAAGCCACTGCGAATTCCGAAAAGCATGTTGAAAGCAGTGGCCACTTACCACCAAGGCAACCATCTCACTTACAGCTTGGGCGCACGTTATAGTGGGCGTCAATACAATATGCTTGATAACAGTGACAGCAACCCGGATACATTTGGCGGTGCCAGCAAGTTCTTTTTTGTGGATGTGAAAGTGAATTATCAGTTTGCTGATAAATTCACCGCCAGTGTTGGCGTGGATAATCTCAATAATTATCAAGCTTATACTTTTCACCCGTACCCGCAACGTACGGGATACCTACAGCTAAAATTTGATTATTAATCTGACATCATTGCTGGCTCAAGTGAAAAAATACAGTTCTACTGTAGAGTGAAAAATGGATATTTTGTCTTAACAAATCTTGGCTTGAACGTAGTGCACTGCCTTGTTAGCGCTGTGTTGTTTTAGAACTATATTATTTTTACCACTTTGCTTTAGAAGGTATAACAAATGAAATATTTGATTTATTTAGTGATGTTTTTAATGAGTTTGCGAGTGCATGCACATGAAGAACACACTATTGCGCAAAAAAGCGTTTTGGCCATTAGCGTGACTATGGATACGCAAGGAAAATTATGGCGTGTCAGTGTAAAAGATGGTTTTGTACAGGTGGATAGCAGCACCGATTCAGGTAAAAGTTTTTCTAAACCGGTAAAAGCCAATCAAACTCCGCAGAAAATCAGCGCAGATGGCGAAGCGCGACCAAAAATTGCGATTTCCCAACAAGGCAATATTTACCTTACCTGGACAGAAATGCTCGCAAAACCATTTGCAGGTTATGTTTGGTTTGCACGGTCAATCAACAATGGTAAAAGCTTTGAAAAACCTATGGTTGTGCATAAAGACCGCGCTGAAATCACCCATCGATTTGATGCGTTGCATGTGGCACCAAATGGCGCAATCACTGTTACTTGGGTGGATAAACGCGATTTATTAGCAGCTAAGGCCGCAGGAAAAAAATACGATGGCGCAGCAATTTATTATGCCGTTTCAAACGACAAAGGACTTAGCTTTGCGCCTGAGCAAAAACTTGCTGATAATAGCTGCGAATGTTGCCGCATTGTGACTACCAATAAACCAGATGGTACAGTGGTTGTCATGTGGAGACATGTGTTTGAAGGCAGCGAGCGCGATCATAATATTGCGGAAATACCCAAAGCTAATGGCAAGCCAGAGCCACATCGCGCCACCTTTGGACACTGGGTGATTGACGGTTGCCCGCACCACGGTGCTGCGCTTGCCAGCGGTGGTGAGGGCAAAGATTGGTGGGGTTATCATATGGCGTATTTTGATGGTAAAGATGCTAGCCCTGGTTTATATTACAGCCGCATGGATGGTGTTGCGTGGGCGTCATCACCAGCCAAAAAATTTGGTAATAATAAAAATCAGGCAGGGCACCCGGCGATTTTAAGTGTTGCAACTAAAACAGGCGCTGAGCATGTTTGGATTGTTTGGCGCGAGATCGAAGCCAAGAAAATTAAAATAATCGGCATGTTTTCAGATGACGGTGGCAGAAGTTGGAACGATGCAAAATTACTCGCTATTGCATCCGGTAAAGCAGATTATCCTCAGTTAATCGGTTACGATCAGCGCGTATATTTATCATGGAATACTGCAGTTCGCTACCAGCTAATCCCGCTCAATTAGCAATACACTAGCCGTTAATCATATTGAAAATAGCAAAATTCGTCCCCACCTTGGTTACAACCAATTAAGGAGACCAATATGCGTTTCGATAAATTAACTACTAAATTTCAGCAAGCGTTAAGTGATGCGCAAAGCATCGCTGTGGGCGCTGATAATACGGCGATTGAGCCGCAACATTTGCTATTGGCTTTGTTGCAAGAAGATAATGGCGGCGCGGCCTCATTGCTTTCGCGCGCAGGCGTTAATCTTGCGCCGCTTAAATCTCAATTAAACAGTGCTATCGCTAATCTTTCAAAATCGACTGCATCCAATGGCGAAATCTCAATTTCCCGTGATTTGAATAACCTGCTCAATGTCACCGATAAGCTCGCGCAAAAGCGTGGTGATGCTTATATTGCCAGTGAGATGTTTCTATTGGCACTGGCTGAAGATAGGGGCGAAACTGGTAAATTACTTAAACAACATGGCTTAACCAAAACTGCGCTAGAAGCTGCTGTTATGGCTGTGCGTGGTAGTGAGCATGTCAACGACCAAGAAGGTGAAAGCAATCGTGAGTCCCTGAAAAAATATACAGTCGATTTAACCGAGCGTGCCAGTTTGGGCAAATTAGACCCTGTCATCGGGCGGGATGATGAGATCCGCCGCGTGATCCAAGTGCTGATGCGTCGCACTAAAAATAACCCTGTGTTGATTGGTGAACCAGGCGTGGGTAAGACAGCGATTGTGGAAGGCTTGGCGCAGCGCATTATCAATGAAGAAGTGCCTGATTCATTAAAAGGTAAAAAGGTATTGTCACTGGATATGGCAGCTTTGTTAGCGGGTGCTAAATACCGCGGCGAGTTTGAAGAACGCTTAAAATCAGTATTAAAAGAACTTTCTCAAGATGAAGGCCAGACCATCGTGTTTATCGATGAATTGCATACCATGGTGGGCGCAGGCAAGGCTGAAGGCGCAATGGATGCGGGCAATATGCTCAAGCCTGCCTTGGCGCGCGGTGAATTGCACTGCGTAGGGGCGACCACTTTAGATGAGTATCGCAAATATATTGAAAAAGATGCCGCTTTAGAGCGCCGCTTTCAAAAAGTGCTGGTGGATGAGCCTACCGTTGAGGCAACCATTGCGATTTTGCGCGGTTTGCAGGAAAAATATGAATTGCATCATGGTGTTGAGATCACTGACCCTGCGATTGTGGCGGCGGCTGAGTTGAGCCATCGATATATCACAGACCGCTTTTTACCGGATAAAGCCATCGATTTGATTGATGAAGCGGCTTCACGCATCAAGATGGAAATCGACTCTAAGCCCGAAGTGCTGGATAAACTTGAGCGCCGTGTCATTCAGCTCAAAATTGAGCGTGAAGCGGTGCGCCGCGAAAAAGATGAGGGCAGCCGCAAACGTTTCGACTTGATTGAAAAGGAAATCGAAAAACTAGAAAAAGAATACGCAGACTTAGAAGATATCTGGACCTCGGAAAAAGCGCAGGTGCAAGGTACCAGCCATATCAAAGAAGCCATTGATAAAGTTAAATTCGAGATGGAAGAAGCCACGCGTAAAGGTGAATGGCAAAAAGTGTCTGAACTGCAATACGGCAAATTGCCGGCTTTAGAAGCGCAATTAAAAGAAGCTTCAAACTCGGAAGCGAACGCAACACAGACCAAAAACAGGATGTTGCGTACCGAAGTGGGCGCAGATGAAATCGCAGAAGTGGTGAGCCGGGCAACGGGAATTCCTGTCAGCAAAATGTTAACTGGCGAGCGTGAAAAATTGCTGACCATGGAAACTAAACTGCATGAAAGAGTGGTTGGCCAAGATGAAGCGGTTCGTTTGGTCTCAGATGCGATTCGCCGTTCACGCTCAGGTTTAAGCGACCCTAATCGCCCTTATGGCAGCTTCTTGTTTTTAGGCCCTACTGGTGTTGGTAAAACTGAGCTTTGCAAAGCGCTTGCAGGCTTTTTATTCGACTCGGAAGAACACCTGATTCGCATCGACATGAGTGAGTTTATGGAAAAACACAGTGTCGCGCGCATGATTGGCGCGCCGCCAGGCTATGTGGGCTATGAGGAAGGCGGCACATTGACTGAAGCGGTACGCCGCAAACCATACAGCGTGATTTTGCTGGATGAAGTGGAAAAAGCGCATCCAGATGTATTCAATGTGTTGTTACAAGTGCTGGATGATGGTCGCTTAACCGATGGCCAGGGTCGTACCGTGGACTTTAAAAATACCGTGATTATCATGACGTCTAATCTTGGCGGTCACATGATTCAAAGCATGGCAGACCAGGATTACCAAGTGGTGAAACTGGCGGTGATGGGCGAAGTAAAAACCCATTTCAGGCCTGAGTTCGTCAACCGTATTGATGAAGTGGTCGTTTTTCATAGCCTGGGTGAGGCGCAAGTGAAATCCATTGCGCAGATTCAAATTCAGTTGCTGGCTAAGCGTTTAAGTGCAATGGACATGACGTTGAATATGAGTGATTCAGCCATTGCGGAAATTGCCAATGCAGGTTTTGATGCGGTTTATGGCGCAAGGCCGCTGAAACGCGCGATTCAAAGTGAGATTGAAAACCCATTGGCGCGTGAGATTTTGGCTGGCAGTTTTATGCCAAAAGATACGATATTTGTGGACCATAAAAGTGGAAAGATGACGTTTACAAAAGCTTAATTTACGCGCAAGCTAAATATTGATGAAAGCACCTATTGCTACTTTTTTAGTATTAACTATATACCTAGCAATGGGCGCTGGAATCAGTTTGGCTAATGAAGCAAATCGGTTTAAAGCGACTGACCAAGAAACTTTTGATAATGAGCCGCCTATTATTAAAACTATGCTTGAGCAAGCAAGTGTGCTTTTGGCTGATGAAGATAATACGGATGCGGCTTGGCAAGCCGCTAATTTTTACTGTGAAGCTGCGCGTTACGGCAGTGCCGAAGGTATGTATCGTTTAGGTATGCTTTATGCGTTTGGGCGTGGTGTACCAGCAAGCCGTGATTATGCAGCTAATTTATTTGGTATTGCTTCTGCGCATGGGCATTTTGAAGCACAGAAAATGTTGGAAACAATTGAAATTAAAACCACTGATACGCCAGCTTGCGTTTTAGAGGCGGTTGCACCAGAGCGACAATTGGCGCAGCAATATGCAGATGCGCGTTTTTCCAATCAATCGACCAGTATTGATGCTTATGTTCAGAGTTTGCCTAAAAGCAAGCGTTGGGTGGTTGATTTAGTTGCAGTAATTTCAGGTTGGTATAAGGTGGATGAGCGATTGATACTCTCAATTATTGCCGCTGAATCTAACTTTAAGGCGTTAGCGCGGTCCAATAAACAGGCACAAGGCTTAATGCAGATCATTCCAGCAACGGCTGACCGATTTAATGTAAAAAATGCGTATGACGCCAGCCAAAATATTAAAGGTGGTGTCAAATATATGCGTTGGTTGCTGTCATATTTTAGAGGGGATGTCACTCTGGCAGTGGCGGCTTACAATGCGGGTGAGGGTGCAGTAGATAAATACAAGGGTGTGCCGCCTTATAAAGAAACGCGCACTTATGTTAAAAAAGTGTTGGGATTGTATCAAGTTAAACGACACCATTTTGATGCCAGTATTGCAAGGGCATCACCAGTTTTATTGAAAGCGAGTTCAAAATGAAAAATTTATTTGTATTATCAAATGCGTTAGCTTTAATTTTTGCCTGTGTGCTTATTTCTGGCTGTGCCAGCACAGGCCCGCAACAGGCAAAAATTGAAAGAATTACGCCAGAAGATTTAGCCAAGTTAATACCTCCAGCAGTTGCGACGGTGAGTTTGGATGAGATTGTCAGCGATTCTAAACAGAATAAAACGCCAGATGAAATTATTGCAAAAATCAAAGCGAGTAATTCCCGCTATGAGTTAACGCCCGCGCAGACTTTAAATTTAAACAAACAAGGTGTAGATAGTAAAGTGCTTGATTATATTCATCAAAGTAATGAATTGGCGAAGCAGAATGCGATTGCAGACGAAATGAACAAGCGCATAGTAGAAAGAGCCGAAGCCGAAAAACTATTGAAACGTGAGCGTGATTTTGCCAGAGGCGGTTTCTATGATCCATTTTGGGGACCTAGATATGGCGGATTTTACGGTAGTCCTTATTTCGGCTACGGCAGAGGGTTTGGTGGACGTTTCGGTTGGGGTGGATTCGGTCCCTATGGCTGGTGGTAGATGATTTTGCATTGCAAGCCAAACACTGTTGCGCATGCAATGCAGATAAGTTTTTGTATTGCTATAATTAATCCATATTGCTTTTTATCATAGCAACCAATTGGTCCAGTGCTGTTGACCAACCTTCTTGAAACCCCATCTTTTCATGTTGTTGGCGACTTTCCCGATTAGGATGTAAGACAATAGCGGTATATTTCATACCTTTTTCATGTGCTTCTAATAAAATAATTGCCGTCATGGATAGTTCTGCACATTCATGACCAGGTGATTGTTCTGGCTGCTTGGCTGGACGAAAACCTGGTTCCAATGCATTAGTCCAGCTTAATTTTTGGTTTGGTATTACTTCTAAATAACATCCATTATTTGGAAAACGCTGACCTTCTGGCGATTGCATGGTGGTACTGAATTTTCCACCTGGACGCAAATCATTTTCGCACTCCACAGTTTTCCACGGTTGTGGGCAAAACCATTGTTTAAGTTGTTCAGGGTGCGTCCATGCTGCCCACACTAATTCACATGGCACATCGACGATGCGCTCCAATACAAGATCTAACTCAGGATTAATTTTAAACGATGACGTCATTTTTCATTCTCCTTCAGATTTATTGATAATAAGTAATTATCTAATTGATCAAGCCGTTGCTGCCAAAATTGCTGATATTGCGTTAGAAAGTCGGCAATCTCTTGCAACGGTTTGCTTCAAGTTTGCAATGCCGGGATTGTGTTTGACGAGTTTGGCTAATAAGACCTGCGTGCTACAACACTTTTATATGTTTAATCACTGCAGGTAAACTCATTTCAAATGATGCGGCGAGTTCATTAACCCAAGTTTCACCCAGCCAGGCGCGCATTAATAGCGCGGCGAGTTGGGTCTGCCAATTCGGAAAAGATAATGCTAAATTGGACTACTGTCATTGTTAAGCTTGTGTATTTAACTAGCATTAATTAACCATTTAGTTAATTAATTTAAAGATTAAATTAAGCGTTATGCGAGGACAACTATTTTTTAAAAAAAAATAAACGAATAAGTTATGCTTATGATATTAAGCGAAAGGTTTTTTAAGCATGCAGCAATTTACTCAACAAATCAGTATTCACGCCCAAGGGCGAAAGCTTTATAACATTACGCCACAAGTTTTAGATTGGGCGAACCAGCTTGGTTTTGCCACTGGCTTGCTGACCTTATATATTCAACATACGTCTGCAAGTTTATTGATTAATGAGAATTACGATTCAGATGTATTGGTTGATATGGAAGCGTTTTTTAATCGTTTAGCGCCTGATGGGGATGATTTATTCATTCACACGGTTGAAGGCCCCGATGATATGCCGGCGCATGTGCGTAGTGCATTAACCCAAACCAGTTTGTCTATTCCGATTCTAAATAAAAAAGTTGCGCTGGGCCAATGGCAGGGCATTTTTCTGTTTGAACATCGGCATATGCCAGCCACAAGGCGCATTATTTTGCATGCATTTGGTGATTAATCTTGCGCAATAGTCGGCCATTAACCAGACAAGAACGCGCATTATTTGCTCCTTATTTTGCACAAAATGTAATGGATGAAGCGCGTATTGTGGATGGGAAGGTGCCTTTCTGGTTGAGGCGAGATATGTGTGCCGTAGTTTTGGGAACTTATATCTATTTTCGTGCAGGGGTTTACCAGCCAAATACTAAACGTGGTGCCGAGATTCTAGGCCACGAACTTACCCATGTTTCACAATATTTGCATGGCATGACCTTACTAAAATATATATGGTCATGCCGTTACGGCTATTACAAAAGCCCCTACGAAATAGAGGCTTATGCAAAAGGCAGGCTGATTGCTGTAGATTTCGCAACAAATTTTGTGTGTTAACACCCTTATAATCGATTGAATGCGCTGGGATTATGACATTGTTGCTAGTTTTGTTATGATTGTGGTTGTAAGTTTAAATAAATTTTTACGTGGTTGATTTTTAATAAATTTTGGAGAGTATAAGATGAAATTAAGCGCAATTTTAGTTGTTCCAGCATTATTGGGTGCATTGCTATTAACGGCTTGTGGCGAAAAAGCTGAAGAAGCAACAGAGGTCGCTCCTGCTGCTCCTACTGAAGAAATGGCTCCAGCAGAAGCAGCTCCAGCAGCTGAGCCAGCACCGGCACCGGCAGCAAGTGGCGGCGGTTATGAGCCAACAGCAGAAGAACGTGTACCTGGTATTACACTTGATGCTGCACCAGCAGAAGCAGCGCCAGAAGCTGCAGCAGAATAAGCTAATTAAATAGTTTAATGAGTAATAAAAAAGCGTGCTTAGGCACGCTTTTTTATTATAGCGATAATCGCTATCACTATCAGCGAGTAATGCTCCAGCTGAGCGGGTCAAATGGTTTGCTTAGACGACGTAGTTCATAATAAAGTCCGTTACTTTCATTACCGCCACTATTGCCAACAACGGCGATATTGTCTCCTGCATTTACCTCATCGCTTACTTGCTTTAATACAGCTTGATTATTGCCATACAAGCTCATATAGCCAGCACCATGATCAATAATAATTAAATTACCAAACCCGCGTAACCAATCGGCAAAAACCACACGGCCACTGGCAACAGATTTTACGTCGCTACCTTCTGTTGCCTTTATAAATAAACCCTTCCATGAAACACCTGTATCGCTGCGGCTACTACCAAAACGATTGGTGACATCACCTTTAACGGGTAAATTGAGTTTACCTTTTAATGCTGAAAAACTGCTGCCTGCATAGGCATTAGTTGGGATTTGCTCATTTTTTAAGACGGTTTGGCTGGTGGATTTTGTTTTGGGTGCATTAGCTTTTTTTGCAACAGTTTTGCGCTTAACTATTTTTTTAGGGGCTTTTGCGATAATTTTGGCTAATCGTTCAACCAGCTGTGACAAATTGCGTTCATCACGCTTAAGTTTAGTAATTTGATTGCGTTGCACGACTATTTGATTCGAAAGCGACTTCACCACTTTGCTTTTTTGCTTTTTTTGTTCTTCTAAAGTCTGTCGCTCTGCCAGTTGTTTGGCTTTCAGGTCAGCCACGGCTTGTAGTGTGGCTGCCGTTTCATTATTCAGTGCTTTTACTTTAGCAAGACTGCTTTGCATTTCGTTAATGAGTCGCGCATGTGCCTTCGCAATATATGAATAATAGGCAATATCACGAGAAATCTGGCTGGGATTTTTGTTTTGTAACAACAACTTAGTGTAGCTTTGGTTGCCGTGAACATATTGTTGCTTAACCAATATATTTAACTGTTCTTGTTGCGCATTCAGTTTTTCATTTAAATTTAATGACTGTTTCTTTAACACAACCAATGACTTACTATTTTTATTTTGTTGTTGATTGAACTCAAATATCTTTTTATTGGCTTGACTAATGGCAATTTCAGAATCTTTAAGTGCATCAGCTGCGTCTTTGTGGGCCGCTTGTTTGCTATCCAGTTCTTTTTTTAAAGCATGGATTTTTTTTTGTAAATCACCTAAATCTTCTTTGGCGGCATCTATTTTTTTTGCAGCAAAGCTATCGCTGACAAAAGCAATATTGAGCAGCATTGTAACAGTGACTAAAAAAATTGGGACGCGCAGTGGCTTAAGCATCAAATTGAATTAAGTTTAAAGCGGAATTGATTGTGCAAATTGCTTTTAGGTTTATACATTAATTTAAATATTGAATGACAAGATATCAAATCAAGCCTGAAAGTTAATCAGAGTTTTACCTGTCATTTCAGCGGGTTGCGGTAAGCCCATCATTGTTAATAAAGTGGGTGCTAAATCAGATAATACGCCCGATTCAGCTAATTTTGCTTTACGCCCCACATAAATCATCGGCACCAAATTGGTGGTATGTTGTGTATGGGCTTGGTTATTGATGCCATCGAACATCATTTCAGCGTTGCCGTGGTCAGCAGTAATAATCACTTCGGCGCCATTATTTCTCGCAGCTTGTACAACGCGGGCAACGCAGGTGTCTAAAGTTTCAACGGCTTTAATCGCCGCCGGTAAATTGCCGGTGTGGCCGACCATATCGCCATTAGCGTAATTGCAAATAATTGCGCTATATTGCTGGCTGTTGATAGCATCCACAAGCTTGTCTGTAAGTTCTGGCGCACTCATTTCTGGCTGCAAATCGTAAGTAGCCACTTTGGGTGACGGCACTAAAATACGATCTTCTCCCATAAAAACTGCTTCATCGCCACCATTAAAAAAGAAAGTGACATGCGGATACTTTTCAGTTTCGGCGATGCGTAGTTGTTTCAGGCCTAAACTAGACACATATTCACCAAATGTATTCGGTACACTTGTTGCCGCAAAAATAGGCGTGGCGCGTTTTTGATTTTGATCGTACTGCGTCAATGTAAAATAAGCAGAGAGTTTTGGTACGCGATTGCGTTGAAATCCTGCAAAATCGTCATTTAATAAAGCATCAGTCAATTGTCGCGCACGGTCGCTTCTAAAATTCATATAGACGATGCAATCACCATCTTCTAGGCGAATCACAGGCTCGTTTGCTTGACGAATCACGGTGCACTTTACAAACTCATCCTGCTCACCCCTGGCATACGCATTATGCAGCGCATCACTGGCGCTGGCTTCAGTAAATTCACCAATGCCATCCACAATCATATTGTAGGCAGGTGTCACGCGCTCCCAGCGTTTGTCCCTGTCCATGCTGTAGAAGCGACCAGAAATTGATACGATTTTGCCTACGCCCAGCATTTTTATTTTGTCTTCCAGCAAAGCAATATAAGGCACAGCGCTGATTGGCGGCGTATCGCGGCCATCTAAAAATGCATGCACGTAGATGCGCCGCAAACCTTGTTGTGCGGCCATTTCGAGCATAGTTAAGATATGATTAACATGGCTATGTACACCGCCGTCTGACAACAAACCAAAAATATGCAAAGCTTTATTATCTGTTTTTAGCTGTTTTAACGCGTTGACTAAATTGGCATGCTTAAAAAAATCGCCACTGCTAATGCTATTGTTAATACGTTCAAAATCTTGAAATACGATGCGCCCTGCGCCAATATTAAGATGGCCGACTTCAGAGTTGCCCATTTGACCATCTGGCAAACCAACATAATGTTCAGAGGCGTTAATCAGCATATGCTGCTCTGTAAGCTTTAACTGGTCTAAATTTGGCGTACTCGCCTGCGCGATGGCGTTATTGGTCATATCTTCCCGATGCCCAAAGCCATCTAAAATCAACAATATGACGGGCGTAATAACTGGTGTACTTGGCATGTCAAAATCTTCCTAATCTGCGCTTTAAATCTGCCTAAAGCTAAACATTTTATTAAGTTAAATATTGGTTAAGTTATCCATTATAATAGTTGGCTGTCTAATGCGCATCTAAATGCGCATTTAAATAACACCCCGCATGCAAATGATTGCGCGAATATGAAACTTTTGGAAACATCATGACTGAAATATCCCTGTACGAATTTGTAAAAGAAAACGCATTGCTGATTGGCTTGGCTATTGGTTCTGGTATTGCATTGCTATGGCCGATGCTCAATCGCGGCGCCAGTGGTGTAGCTAACTTAAGTGCGTCTGAAGCGGTATTAATGCTTAACCGTGGTAAACCGTTAATACTGGATGTGCGTGATGAAGCTGAATTCGCCAGCGGACACATTCAAGGTGCAAAACATATTCCAGTTGCCGATTTGGCCAGCCGTTTAAAAGAAATTGAAAAATTTAAAGACAAGCCAGTTCTAGTACATTGTCAGCGCGGCATGCGTGCAAAGAACGCAATCAAGATTTTAAAAGCACAGCAATTCAGTCAGTTGAATAATCTGCAAGGCGGTTTAAATGCTTGGGTAGAAGCCAAATTACCTTTGGTTAAAAAATAGTCGAAATCATTAAAATGGATACGACAAACACCCCGAATATATTGATGTATGCAACGGCAAGTTGCCCTTATTGCATTAATGCAGAACGATTATTAACCGCAAAAGGTATCGCAAACATCCATAAAATCCGAGTCGATCTGCAGCCAGAATTAAGGCAAGAAATGATGCAAAAAACGGGTCGGCGTACTGTGCCGCAAATTTATATTAATCAGCAACATATTGGCGGTTATGATGAATTGCGTGCATTAGACGTGGCCGGTAAATTAGATTCACTGTTGAGTATTTAGCTCACTAAATTAGCCGCATAATCAACTTAAGTATTTGCTTTAAATAACGAATACATCAACTTTTGCCACAATAATGTAATGAACAAAAAGCAATTAAAAGCTAGAATGCTTTTTTAAACCTGTATCAAAGTTAACTATTTTTTCAACTTAAATAAATGTAACCGTTTTAGGAAAATAATATGGCAGCAGCAGATAACGCAACAAATCAAGCAACAGAACAAAATGCACAGCCTGGCTTTTCAATTGAAAAGTTATATGTAAAAGATGCCTCACTGGAAATTCCCAATGCACCACAGGTTTTTACCGACCGTACGCCGCCACAGGTTAATGTCGAGTTGGGTAATGCTGCACTGAAATTAGAAGAGGGTATTTTTGAATCAACCATTAAAGTAACTGTTACTGCAAAAATTGGTGATAAAGTTGCTTTCTTGGTGGAAGTCACTCAAGCAGGTATTTTCGCGATCCGTAACGTTCCAGAAGAAAATCTAGAAATGATTTTAGGCGTGACTTGTCCTAATATTTTATTCCCTTATGCACGTGAGGCAGTTTCAGATCTGGTTACGCGCGCAGGTTTTGCACCTGTTTTGTTAAATCCGATTAATTTTGAAGCGTTGTTTATGCAGCAAAAACAGCAAGCTGAAAATGCAGCAAAAGCCAATTAATTTGAACAATACAACAATGTTAAACCCTGTTAAAACGCTGATGGTTTTATTAGGGCTCGCCTGTTCTTTTAATGCGGCCGCGCTGGACTTTCGTTCTATCACCACGCCCAAAGCAATTCTGTATGATGCACCATCAACAGAGGCGACCAAATTGTATATTTTAGGCCAGGGCTATCCGGTTGAAGTGATTGTGAATTTAGGCGAGTGGATAAAAGTACGAGATGCGATGGGCGGCCTGAGTTGGGTTGAAGGTAAACAGCTGAGCAATAAACGTACGGTATTGGTGCTGACGACAACCGAAATTAAGTCAGCAGAAGATGCAGGTTCAAGTTTGGTCGCGACCGCCGAAAAAGACGTGGTATTAGAATTGCTATCCTCAAGTACAAAATCCGGTTGGGTTAAAGTCAAGCATCGTGACGGCCTTACTGGTTATGTATCCAGCACCGCGCTTTGGGGTTCTAATTAGTTAGCGGTTTAACCGGTAAGTTGTTCAATAATGAGTATTAAAATAAATGGCTAAAATCGCAGTGTTGGGTGCAGGTGCTTGGGGTACAGCGCTTGCCATACAAATTAGCCATCGGCACCAAGTGGCTTTGTGGGCGCGTAACAGCGGACACGTTTCTGGCATGCGCAAAGCGCGCGCTAACCCAATGTACTTGGGCGATTTTAAATTCAATGATAATTTGCAGGTTGAAGACGACTTAAGCGTGGCTATTGATGGCGCGGATATTATTTTATCTGTTGTACCAACTGCGGGTTTCAGGGCCATATTAAAAGACATTAAGGCATTAAAATCCAATCAGCCCATCGTGTGGGCGCATAAAGGTTTAGAGCCACAAACTGCTAAATTGCCGCATGAAGTGGCGCTTGAAGAGTTAAGTCACAGTCAAAAATGGGGCGCGCTTTCTGGCCCAAGTTTTGCGGCAGAACTGGTGCGCGGCTTGCCAACCGCTGTTACGCTGGCGGCGAACGACGCCAGTTTTGCAATTTCCGCCGCAAATTTAATTCATGGCAGTAATCTGCGTGTTTACAATAGCACTGATGTGGTCGGCGTATCAGTCGGCGGCGCGGTAAAAAACGTAATGGCAATTGCCGCAGGTATTAGCGATGGCATGGGTTTTGGTAATAATGCACGTGCTGCGATGATTACACGCGGCCTTGCCGAAATCACCCGTTTCGGTGTGGCATTAGGTGCAAAAACCGAAACATTTATGGGTTTAGCTGGCGCTGGCGATTTGATTTTAACCTGTACAGGCCAGTACTCCAGAAACCGCGAAGTGGGTTTGCAACTGGCCAGCGGTAAAAGTTTGGAAGATATTTTGCAAGGCTTGGGCCATGTGGCCGAGGGAGTTAATACCGCGCGAGAAGTGATGCGGCTTGCAGATAGCATGAGCATTGATATGCCCATCACTTTTGAAGTCAATCAAGCACTAACGCACGGAAAATCGGCACGCGATGCAGTGATCACTTTACTTGGACGCGGTCAAAAGGCAGAAGGGTTTTAAACTGCTTTGTAGTCATGTTTAATTAATGCGCATCCAGTCCCATTAAACGCCACCTTCAAATCCAACTTGCCGCCAGGCTTCATACAACAACACCGCTGCGCTATTCGATAGATTTAAGCTGCGGCTATTTGGCAGCATCGGTAATCGTAAACGATGATCTGCTACAAATTCAGCGCGAATTTCTTCAGGTAAGCCACGTGTTTCCGGGCCAAATACAAATACATCATCTGTTTTAAAATCCACGTTTGCGTAGTTTTGGCTGCCTTTGGTCGTTATGGCAAATAACCGTCGACCTTGCATCGCAAGACTAAAATCAGCCCAATTTTTATGCACTTTCAGGTTGGCATACTCGTGATAATCCAAACCCGCACGCTTCAATTGCTTGTCTTCCAACTTAAAACCTAAAGGTTCAATTAAGTGTAGATCCGCGCCAGTATTGGCGCATAAGCGGATTATGTTGCCTGTGTTTGGGGGAATTTCTGGTTCAAATAATGCGATGGTAAACATGGTCAAATATCTTAATAGACAGTTATCTTAATGTGGAAAGGTGCGCGCAATAACCCAGCATTCTACATGCGTTGCGCCTGCTTGTTTAAGCGTTTTAGCCAGCTCATTTAAACTGGCGCCCGTGGTCATTACGTCATCTACAATGGCGATGCGTTTGCCTGTTAAATCTTTGTTAACCTTAAATGCGCCTTTGATATTCTTAACGCGATCTTTCAAAGGCAAGCTGGCTTGTGGCGGTGTTAGCGTATGGCGAATCACGCTTTTATAATCTAATTTAGATATGTTATTTTTGTTTAAAGATAAATCCAACTCTTTTGCAATTTCCAGCGCTTGGTTAAAGCCACGTTCTTTTAAACGTGTCGGATGCATAGGCATGGGAACAATTAAATCTATCGCATCACAATTATTTGCGGTGCGTATTTTTTCGCTCATTAACTGTCCAAAAGTACCACTTAAGCTGAGTACTCCGCCGTATTTGTAGCGTTGTATTATGGTGTCGACTGGATACGCGTACAAAAACACAGCATGGGTTACATCGAAATCGGGTTGTGAGCTAATGCAATTGCCACAAATTTGACTGTTTGAATTTAATGCACATTGTGGGCAGCTGCTAGCGGGCGACCACGTTAAGTCTTTTAGGCAATCTTGGCACACGCCGTATTTTTCAGTTTGATTCGCTACGCATAAAAAACAATGCTGCTTAAAAAATAAGCTAAATATTGACTCTAAATTTAACAAATGACTATTTTTTAACCAATTGTTTATTATTTGCTTCATATTGTCTTTACCGCTTATAATTTGGGTTAAATAGCCGTCAATATTCTAATAAAAATAGTCATTTGCCTAAGTAATATCAAGAGGAATTCCTTATGTTAGAAATAATCAAGAATCAAAGCCCAGACTCATTTAATGAGTCCATTATACTGAATGAATCTGTTGTCAATACAGATGCATTAAAACGTAGTGCTTGCGAAGCGGTAACCGTTAATCGCTGGGCTGTAGATGAAATTGTCGCTTTGTTTGAGCTGCCATTTAGCGATTTGATCCATCAAGCGCAAACCATCCATCGCGCAAATTTTGATCCTAATGCGGTGCAAGTTAGCACGCTTTTGTCAATCAAAACAGGTGGTTGTAGTGAAGATTGCGGCTACTGTCCACAGGCAGCGCGCTACCATACTGATGTTGAAGCGGAACCTTTGATGAAACTAGATGAGGTACTGGCTGCCGCGCAAGAGGCAAAAGACAATGGGGCAAGTCGCTTCTGTATGGGTGCAGCCTGGCGCGGCCCAAAACAACGCGATCTTGAGCCGGTTCTGAAAATGATTCAAGAAGTGAAAGCGATGGGCTTGGAAACTTGCGCTACTTTGGGTATGTTAAAAGAAGGTCAAGCAGAGCAGTTAAAAGACGCGGGTCTGGATTATTACAATCACAATTTAGACACCGCACCAGAGTTTTACGGCGATGTGATCACCACACGCACTTATCAAGACAGGTTAGATACACTAGGCCGCGTGCGTAGCGCAGATATCAATGTCTGTAGCGGAGGCATCATCGGCATGGGTGAGTCGCGTAATCAGCGTGCAGGCTTGCTGGCGCAATTAGCGAATATGGAACGCCCGCCAGAAAGTGTGCCGATTAATTTGCTGACACAAGTGGAAGGCACGCCATTGCACGGTACGGATGAGTTGGACCCGATTGAATTCGTGAGGACGATTGCAGCTGCGCGTATCACCATGCCGGATAGTTTTGTGCGTTTATCTGCAGGCCGCCAAAGCATGCATGAGGGTATACAGGCGTTGTGCTTTTTAGCCGGCGCCAACAGTATTTTTTACGGCGAAAAATTATTAACGACGGGTAATCCTGAAGCGGCAACAGATAAAAAGCTATTCGCCAAGCTGGGCATTAATAAAATTTAGTCACAGAATTAACTAAACATTCACTGATAAATTTGATTAAGTAAAACAATGTTAGCCGCATTAAAAAATGAATTAAGCCTATTTTCAGGCCTGCAAAGTGAGTTGATGCAGCGCAAAACGGATGGTCTATTACGCCAACGAAGGTTACTCGATTCGCCTCAGGCCGAATATATTGTTGCCAATGAGAAGCGCTTCTTATCGTTTTGCAGCAACGATTATTTAGGTTTGGCCAATCACCCACAATTAATTGCTGCCATGCAAAAAGCGGCAGGTGACTCCGGTGTTGGTAGCGGTGCTTCTAATCTCATCACCGGTCATCATCGCTATCACGATGCGCTTGAGAAGCAATTGGCAAGATTTGTAGAAATGCCGGCTGCGCTACTATTTTCAACAGGCTATATGGCGAATATTGGTGTCATTGGCGCACTAATGGGGCGCCATGATGCGATTTTTGCGGATAAATTGAACCATGCTTGTTTAAATGAAGGTGCCTATCTATCGCGCGCAGCGTTTCATCGCTTTCCGCACAATGATGTGAGCGCGTTAGAAAAATTACTGAAAGAAAGTACCGCAAAGCATAAGCTGATTGCCGCAGATGCCGTATTCAGTATGGATGGCGACATTGCGCCATTGCCTGAATATCTGGCTTTATGCGAAAAATATGATGCCTATCTTTATATCGATGATGCACATGGTTTTGGTGTGCTCGGCAAAAACGGTAAAGGCAGTTTAAGTCATTTAAACCTAAAATCACCACGTATTATCATGATGGCAACCTTAGGCAAGGCGGCGGGGGTTGCAGGCGCGTTTGTAGCAGGCGAACAAATAGTAATTGACTACCTGATCCAAAAAGCAAACAGTTATGTCTATTCAACGCCAGCACCGCCAGCGCTATCTGCAACGCTGTCGGCATCAATTGAATTGATTGAAAATGGCGATGATTTACGCACACATTTGAACGCTTTAATTGCCACACTTAAAGCAAACTTAACCCTAAAAAATTGGCAATTATTGCCATCGGATACAGCAGTGCAACCTTTGGTCGTAGGCAGTAATCACGACGCTTTGGCCTTAAGTGAATACTTGCAGACACTTGGCATTTTAGTGCCGGCGATTCGCCCGCCAACTGTGCCATTGAATACGGCGCGGTTACGTATTTCATTGTCCGCGGCGCACTCGGTGGAAGATGTGTTGTGTTTAGCAAATGCGATTAATAACGCGGAGAAGCTGATGACCGAAAGTATAGAAGTAGCATGAGCGCGCATGTCGAAATAATTGGGCAAGGCCAGCCATTGGTGATGTTGCACGGCTGGGGCATGCACAGCGGCGTTTGGCAGCCATTGATCAAGAAACTGTCTGCTCAATATATGCTGTATCTGGTCGATTTACCTGGCATGGGTAACAGTCGCCCGATTGAGCCGTACCATTTACATGCGCTGGCAGATGAAGTCGCACAAGTCATTCCAGGTGTTTCAGACGTGCTCGGCTGGTCGCTGGGTGGACTGGTTGCGCAACGTATTGCTTTAAACCAGCCTGATCGTATTCGACGCTTGATTCTTGTTGCATCAACCCCTTGTTTTGTGAACAAAAATGACTGGGATGCAGGTATTGATCCTGCTAATTTTGAGTCGTTTGCAGCAGCTGTAAACAGCGATTACAAAGCAACTATATTGCAATTTTTAACCTTACAATGCATGAAAGCCGACGATGCGCGCAGCACACTTAAGCAATTGCGTGCCAGCTTTGACGCACGACCTACTCCTACACAAACCACATTACAGCGGGCATTACAGATTTTATTGGAATCGGATTTACGTGCTGAAGTAAGCAGTATACGTAAACCTACATTACTGATTCATGGTGATCGCGACACATTAGCCCCAGTACAGGCGGCGCACTGGATGATGCAGCAACTTCCACATGGTTTTTTACGCGTCATGTCAGGCAGTGCGCATGCGCCTTTTCTGTCACATTCAGAACAATTTATCGCCGCACTTAATCAATTTTTAGAGCCTTAATGCAAGATTTAAAATCGCAAGACGCTTACTCACAAGACACTAATTTGCAAGACGCTAGCTCACAAGATATATATTGGATGGACAAGGCACGTGTACGTGCGTCGTTTGATCGGGCGGCGCAGACCTATGACGCAGCTGCCATCTTGCAAAAATTGGTGCGCACAGAAATGCTGAGCCGTTTAGATCTAGTAAAAATTAAGCCAAAAGTGATATTGGACGCGGGCTGTGGCACAGGGCATGGTAGTTTTGCACTGCAAAAAAAGTTTAGCAGTGCACAAGTGGTTTCACTGGATATTGCACTTGCTATGCTGCAAAAAACACATGAGCAACAACCCTTTTTGAGTAAATTATTCAAGCAAAAAAACTTGGTGTGTGCCGATATTGAGCGTTTACCAATAGCGAGTATGAGTTTGAGCATGGTCTGGTCAAATCTCGCTTTGCAATGGTGTAATGATTTAGATGCTGCATTCGGTGAAGTAGCACGCGTCTTGCAGCCAGATGGTTTGTTTATGTTCAGCACATTTGGCCCCGATACCTTAAAAGAATTACGCACGGCGACTCATAACGGCAATACGCATGTCAGCCGCTTTATCGATATGCACGATATTGGCGATGCCTTAACCCGCGCTGGTTTTAGTGCGCCAGTGCTGGATGTTGAGCGTTACACGCTGACTTATGATGATGTAAAAGGGGTTATGAAAGATTTGAAATCCATTGGTGCTCATAATGCAACTCAGGGCCGTGCAAGAGGCTTGCTGGGGCGTGGATTTTTACAACACTTAACGCAGCAATATGAGCAATTTCGGCAAACTTTAGAAGAAGGCGGAAAATTGCCGGCTACTTTTGAAGTGGTGTATGGACACGCCTGGAAGGCTGAATCCAAAACAGATTTAGGTATCGGCGTTTCACCGATTACATTTAAAACTTATAAATCATGAAAAAAGCGTTTTTTATAACAGGCACCGATACCGGAGTGGGGAAAACTTACATTGCCTGTAAGCTTATCCAGCAACATGTAGCACAAGGTTATAAGGTGGTTGGTATGAAACCGGTAGCCGCAGGTTGCGAGCTTGTGGATGGCGAATGGGTAAATGACGATGTTTTAAAGTTAGAAGCAGTCAGCAATGTAAAAGCACCACGCGAATTGACGAATCCATATAGTTTTAAAGAACCAATTGCGCCGCATATTGCCGCGGAGTTAGCGGGGGAAAACATTCAAATCGCAGTAATTAAGCAAGCTTTTGATGCGTTAAGTGAATTGGCAGATATTGTGATTGTGGAGGGGGCCGGTGGTTTTTTAGTGCCGCTTAACGATTCAGAAAGCATGGCCGATCTGGCTATTCATCTTAATATCCCCATTATATTGGTAGTTGGTATGCGACTAGGCTGTATCAACCATGCGTTACTCACAGCAGAGGCAATTAAAACTAAAAATGTAAGCTTGGAGGGGTGGGTTGCGAATCCAATAGACGCTGAAATGCAGTATTACAACAACAATATTGCGGCAATTGCAAAGCAATTGCATTTAATTAAACAGTTACACTATTAGAGTTCGATTTAAATATAAATCATTTATTTAATATATTCAACTAGTTAAGTAAATTTAACTAGTTTTTAATTAAACACTTTTTTTATTCGACCCGTTCGGGCTATTGATGAAAACCACCTGCATAACTATTATCGGAACTGTCAAATTTAGTTAGCAAGTTTAGATTCACTTTTTTGGTTTAATTTAATAAGGGGTATTACAATGAAAAAAATCTTAGTCGCGTTGGGCTTAACGTTAGCAACAATGTCTGCACACTCAGCCTTGGTATTCAATCCTGGTGCTGGTACTACAGAATCAACAAATCAATTTAACGATATTCTTGGTTTAGGTGCAGGTCAAACATTCAGCTATGGCTTCTTATCAGCCGATGTTGGTGATGTTATCACTTTTACTAACTTAATTACTAATGTTGAAGCAGGATTTAGAAACTTGTTCATCAATGGCAGTGAAGTGCTTAGCAATAAAGCAGGTAATGGTTCATCTTTTTCTTACACAGTTACAGAAGCTGGTAACTTAGATTTCAAATTCGTGTCTCAAGGTGGGTTTGAAGATTTAAATGGTTCACGTAACATTGCTGTAATTGGTGGTTTGTTTGGCAATGATTTTGTGCTGTTGTTAGATGACTCATTCGTAACACACAGAGATTTCGATGACCACGCAGTTGGTGTAAATGATGCAGTAAGCGCAGTTCCAGTTCCAGCTGCATTGCCATTAATGGCTTCTGCATTAGGTGCTTTCGGTATTGCACGTCGTCGTAACAAAGCAAAAGCTGTTTAATTCACATTAAACAAGTTTCGTAAAAAAGCCTCCATTAGGAGGCTTTTTTATTGCTGGTCATAGACGCGTTAGGGTAATTCAATTGTATAGCTGGCTTTTAACAATATAGTTAGCAACACTTTGTGGCGTTAAATAACGCGGGGATTGTTTTAACTTACAGGTATTCCTGATGGCAGTAGATGAAATATTAAGTGCCGTAATTGCTTGCATGTGAATAAATCCAGCGTTTTGACTGCTTAAGTCATTTACTGTTTCAGTGTAATGATTTTGCAAAAGTAACGCCAATTCATCCGCCAAAGATGCTTGATTTGCAGATGTAGCCGGCCTTTGTACTAAGACTATATGGCAATAGTCCAATATTTCTTGCCAGCGATGCCAAGTATTTAATTTGGTAAATGCATCGCTTCCCATCATTAAACACAGCGTTGCTTCAGCATCGACTTCAGATCGCAGTGAAATCAAAGTATCAATGGTATAAGAAGCACCTTCACGATTCAATTCACGCGTGTCCAGTCTAAATAAGGGGTTGTCTGCAATGGCGAGTTGCACCATTGCTGCGCGATTTTTAGCGGAAGCTTGAGGTGGATCTTTATGGGGTGGGTTTGCGGCAGGAATAAACCGCACTTCATTTAATTCTAGGGCATCTGCAATTTCTTGCGCCATGCGCAAATGGCCGAAATGGATAGGATTAAACGTACCGCCCAAAATGCCAATAAGTTGCATACAGCGAATTAAATGCTAATGTTAAGCGCGTGTTTGGCCATCGCCTAATACAATATATTTAAGCGAAGTTAAGCCTTCTAAACCAACAGGTCCACGCGCATGCAGTTTGTCGGTTGAAATGCCAATCTCTGCACCCAAGCCATATTCAAAACCATCTGCGAATCTAGTGGATGCATTTACCATCACAGAACTGGAATCCACTTCACGCAGAAATCTCCTCGCTTTTGTGTAATTCTCAGTCACAATCGCTTCAGTATGCTGGCTTGAGTATTGGTTAATATGCGCAATGGCTTCATCCAGATCGCTCACTACTTTACAAGAAATAATCGCAGCTAAATATTCCGTATAAAAGTCTTCTTCAGCGGCCGCTTTAGCTTCAGGTACTAATGCAAGCGTTTCCGCGCAACCACGAATTTCAATCCCATTTTCGATTAACATGGCAGCAAGCTGCGGCAGCATGGTTTTGGCAACAGGTCGCGCAACCAATAGTGATTCTGCCGTGTTGCAAGTACCTAAGCGCTGCGTTTTGCTATTTTCTAGAATAGGCAATGCCTTGGCTAAATCGGCCTCGTCATCTATATAGACATGGCAGTTACCATCCAAATGCTTGATGACGGGTATGCGCGCATCATTCGAAATGCGCTCAATTAAGCCTTTTCCACCGCGTGGCACAATGACATCCACATATTGTTTCATGGTAATCAATTCACCCACAGCGGCACGATCGGTCGTTTCAATGACTTGCACTGCTGATATGGGTAAGCCTGCTTTTTCTAAGCCTTCATGCACCAGTTTTGCAAGTGCCTGATTACAATGGATCGCCTCAGAACCGCCACGTAAAATAGCCGCATTACCTGATTTAATACATAAACCAGCAGCATCAATTGTTACATTGGGGCGTGCCTCGTAGATAATACCAATGACGCCCAATGGCACACGCATTTGGCCAATTTGAATGCCGCTTGGCCTATATTTAAAATTGCTCATCTCGCCAATCGGGTCGGCTAAATTGGCAATTTGCTGCAAACCTTCTGCCATAGTTAAAATAGATTTTTCTGATAATGTTAATCTATCTAACATTGCATCATCTAAACCATTAGCACGTGCGGCGGCTAAATCTTGTTGATTAGCAGCGATTAATACAGATTTTTCACGCAAAATGGCGCTGGCAATGTGTAAAAGTGCTTGGTTTTTGGTATTGGTATCGGCAGCAGCCATCAGTCGTGATGCGGTACGTGCGTTAATGCCAACCATTTGCATGTATTTTTTAATGTCCATAGTCAGGCATTATACGTTTTTGCTAGAAAGTAGACTAGCGAGTGTAATCAGAGTTATTTAACAGCGCGTACTTTGGCAAGCCCAAAGCAAAGTCTGGAAAGTTCTAACCATGCGTCGCCTTCCATCACACCTTTGGCGGTCTTATCAATATCACACAGTTTTTGCAGTGCCGCTTCCATTTGACGCAGGCTTAAGCGGCTTAATGCGCGCTTGATTAAATTCTGCCTATCGCCATAAATGCGTGCATTATTCATGGCTGTCATGATATTTTCTTTGCGGGCTTCTGCTTGTTTAATTCGCACCAGTGGACGCAGTACCCACATAAGTGGGCTCATGACCGCAACTACGTTCTCACCTTCGTCTTTCAAGCCTTGCAAAATACTCATGACACGTGCCTTGTCGCCCATCAACACGGCATCACCTAATTGAAAGGCGTCAAAGCGTGATACATTCAGCACGGCCTCACGCACCGCTTCATGACTGATTTCACCCGCAGGATATAAAAGCCCAAGTTTTTGAATTTCCTGATGCGCTGCCAGCAAATTGCCTTCTACTTGATGCGCAATAAAAGCTAATGAAATAGCATCGGTGGATTGATTTTGCAATGCTAATCTGGCAGCAAGCCATTGTGGCAGGTGGGCTGGTGAAATTTCTTTTAAATCAATCACTACACTCACTTTTTGCAATACACCAAACCAGGCGCTGTTTTTGGCATCGCGTTCTAATGTAGGCAATACAATAATGGTGGTTGTGTCAGCGATTAAGTTAGCACTTAGTTCTGTCAGTGCTTTACCGCCATCTACGCCTGGCTTTCCGTTTGGAATATGAATTTCTAATATGCGCTTTGCAGAAAATAGCGACATAGACTGTGAAAACTGGTTAATTTGTTGCCAATTAAAATTGCGCTCTACAATAAAACTACTGCGCTCGTCTGCGCCCGCCTGACGCGCTGATTCGCGTATGCTATCTAGGCACTCGCTCAATGCCAGCGGCTCATCACCCACCAATACATAAATTGGCGCTAATGTTTTAGTCAGATGTTGTTTAAGCTGGTCTGAATCTAACTGCATTTTCGCAAGCTTACTTTTTAAGCGTTGATAATCGACGTATAAGATTACTTAACACATCCGCCTGCATGTTTTCATTTAAGCGCTTTTCCTCACCTTGTTTGGCGAGCAAATTTGCATCACTGTAGGAAAAATCACGGCGTGCTTCAATAGTCTGTACTGGGCTCCAAAGTTCTGCGTCCGCTTTTTTTGTACGGTAATGTATGCGATAGAACAATTCAAACTCATTAACCAAGCCACGACCACTTAATGACAAAATGCGTTTTTCACTTTCCTCACCCATCAGGTCGAGCAAAATGTCTGCATTTTCGCTGCTATTTAATACCTCAATATCATTTGTTTTCAGTGCTTTAAGCAGATTTTTTGAAATAGTTAAGGTGCTGCCTTGAATAAATATACTGCTAAAAGCCAAGCTTGCAGAGCCGCGTAGCTGAAAACCGCATGCGACCAAACTGCTCATCAAGCACAAGCAAAGCAATATGCGTAAAGATTTATAAGGGCTGTATGTTGTAAAGAGATTCAAGTTTTATCCAATCACCACGTTGACTAGCTTATTCGGCACAACAATGATTTTACGCACTGTTGCGTTATCCACCAAAAATTTTGTGACGCAAGGCTGGGTAATGGCTAATTGCTCAATCGCCAGTTTCGCCATTTGCTTGGAAATAACCATGCTGCCGCGCAATTTTCCGTTCACCTGCAACACCAATTCCACCTCATCCTGCACCATGGCAGTTTTATCTGCAAGTGGCCAGATCGCCTCTAAAATATGGCTATTAGGTTTAAGTTCTGCCCACAGAGCTTGGCAAATATGTGGCACGATGGGTGAAAGCAATAAAGTGACATTTTGCAATACTTCTTGGCGCACGCTTCTAGTTAACACATCAGTGGCCTCAATTTTTGCTAAGGCATTCATCAGTTCCATTACTGATGAAATCGCGGTATTAAAACTATGGCGACGACCATAATCATCTGCAACTTTTTCAATGGTTAAGTGCAATTGCAAGCGAATCGCCTTAAGTTCAGCGCTTAAATCGCCCGTTGTATAAGCCGCAATTTCGCCCAATTCAACATGTTCATATACTGCTTTCCAAAGCCTGCGTAAAAAGCGATTCGCGCCTTCCACGCCACTATCAGCCCATTCAAGAGATTGCTCAGGCGGCGCTGCAAACATCATAAATAAACGTGCGGTATCTGCACCATAACTATCAATTAAAGCTTGCGGGTCAACCGTGTTGCCTTTTGATTTGCTCATTTTTGAGCCATCTTTCAGCACCATGCCTTGCGTGAGCAAGTTGGTAAAAGGCTCATCATTTTGAATCAAACCCACATCGCGCATCAGTTTATTAAAGAATCGCGCATAAAGCAGGTGCAAAATCGCATGCTCAATTCCGCCCACATATTGGTCAACTGGTAGCCAATAATTTGCACGCTCGTCACACATTTGATTAGCATCAAAGCTGGCATAACGCGCAAAATACCAAGATGATTCAAAGAACGTATCTAAAGTATCGGTTTCGCGCGTGGCTTTGCCACTACAAGTAGGGCAAGTTGTTTCGTAGAAACTTGGATCTTTCTTAATTGGTGAACCAACGCCATCCATCACCACATCTTCTGGCAATACAACCGGTAATTGGTCGGCGGGCACCGGCACTTCACCACATTTTTCGCAATGGATAATCGGAATCGGGCAGCCCCAATAACGTTGGCGCGAAATGCCCCAATCGCGTAAACGGAATTGCGTGCGTTTTTTACCTAAATTTTTAGCGTTAAGTGCCGCTGATATGGCGTCTGAAGATTGTTCAAAGTTTAAACCACTAAATTCGCCAGAACCAAATAAGATTCCATGCTCGGTCATCGGCAAGTTGTCAGTATCTGATTGTTTAATGACAGCTTTAATCGGCAAACTATATTTATTCGCAAACTCAAAATCGCGCTCATCATGCGCAGGCACCGCCATCACAGCGCCTTCGCCGTAGCTAGCCAACACATAATTCGCCACCCAAACGGGTAATTGCTCGCCATTTAATGGATGCGTTACAAACAAACCAGTATCCATGCCTTTTTTCTCGGCAGTGGCGACATCGGCTTCAGCCACGCTACCCCGTTTACATTCCGCAATAAATTCAGCCAATTTAGGATTGCTTTGCGCAGCTAAAGTCGCCAGCGCATGCTCAGCAGCAACTGCTACATAAGTCGCGCCCATTAAGGTATCTGGACGGGTGGTGTAGACTTTTAGATTTCCGCTTTGACCGACAATGGGAAATTCAACCTCGCAACCGTAGCTTTTGCCAATCCAGTTGCGTTGCATGGTTTTAACTTGTTCTGGCCAGCCATCCAGTTTGTCTAAATCATTTAGCAGTTCTTCGGCATAAGCGGTGATTTTCATAAAGTATTGCGGAATATCGCGCTTTTCGACCAGCGCACCACTGCGCCAGCCGCGGCCGTCAATCACTTGCTCATTGGCTAAAACTGTGCCGTCTACCGGATCCCAATTCACAGTAGAAGTCTTTTTGTAAATCAAACCCTTTTTAAATAATTCAGTAAAAAGCCATTGTTCCCATTTGTAATATTCTGGCTTGCAAGTCGCAATTTCACGATTCCAGTCCACACCTAAACCCAATTGTTTAAGCTGGGTTTTCATATGTTCGATATTTTCATACGTCCATTTAGCAGGCGCGGTATTGTTTTTAATCGCCGCATTTTCCGCAGGTAAACCGAATGCATCCCAGCCCATTGGCTGCATCACGTTAAAGCCTTTCATTTTATGAAAACGGCTTAGCACATCGCCAATTGTATAGTTGCGCACATGGCCCATATGCAAACGGCCAGACGGATACGGAAACATTGATAGACAGTAATATTTGGGTTTATCTGATTGCTCAGACGCGACAAATGATTGATTCTGATCCCAATAGGCTTGGGCGGCTTGTTCGATTTCTTTGAAAGGGTACTGCTGTTGCATGGCCGGGTTTTCTTAAGTTGGTTGTCTTAAATAGGAATAGCGAAATTATACTTGAAGGCATAGGCTTTCGCATTGCCTGTATTGGCGTTAGTCAGCTAATCGATTGCAAAAATCGATTGAAGGATCGCACAGAATTTACGATGAATATTAGGTGGCTGAATTTTTAAGCTAACTTCCCCATTAACATTTGATTAACGCGGAAGTTAAGCCAAGGTGAGTATATTGAAACTTATTTTTGGCCTGGAAATCTAGTTTCAAGTCTATCTTCCAGCTCGCCAATATAAGCGGAAAGTGAATTTCCCGATTGGTTAATTGCTTGATTTATTTCGGCATTCAGCACATCAATTTTAGACATAAATGCCGCTTTTAACTCGGCTTGTGCAGCGGCTTGTTTTTGAATTTCGGCATCCATAAATTGGCGTAACTCAGTAAAGCGTGACGCTTCTGCTTTGTCAGCTAATTCGCGATTGGTTTGTAATTCTTTGGCATGGCGGCGCGCCTCAAACAAAACGGAGGTTTGCAGGTAAACGATAAAGATAAGAAACAATGCAGTCAGCACAGCGATCATGCCCAGCATTACCAAGCCGAGTGGCGCATTCACTTCGGCAACACCTAAATTAAGCGTTGTTGGCGCCATAATGGTGCTCCAATTCAGTATCATAAATACTAAAATTAATCCCAAAACTCCTAGTAAAACTAATGCGCGAACTTTCATGTCGGTTTGTCTCTATTGATTTTAATAATAGCAAAAAACTTTTTTGCTCTATGTGTTTAGTTATTAATACTGTTGACCAAAGTTTAGTCCTAAATCAATCGAAATTGTTGCAAGTTTAATATCAAAGTAAAAATAGTTAACCTGTATTTAAAGTCAAAAAATGAGTTTTAATCGAATTTAATATGACTATACTGAGGTTTAATGTGAAATGGCGGATTCCGGCAAGCCGAATATTTTGTCAAACGCCCAAGTGAAGGTGATGGCATAAACAAAAAACATCAGCAATAAGCCAATTTCAGCAATAAATGCATCAACAAAAGAAATATCCAGCCAAAATCCCATCAGCGGCACCAACATCATCACCAATCCACCTTCAAAGCCAATGCCATGTGCAAGGCGCCGCCAAATAGAACGACCTTTAATGATTTGGCGCGATTCCCACTGTTCAAAAATCGCGTTGAAAACGTAATTCCACGCCAATGCAATCGTCGACATAATAGCCGCTAAAGTGAGCGCAGATGAAGCAGGAGCATCAAACGCAAGGCCGATGATTGGGCTTGTTAGTAAGATTGCGCCAATTTCATAGAGCAGAGCTTGAATGACTCTACGGATAATGGGATTCATATAGTGATTCTAAAATAGACACCAAAATAATTTAATTTTTTAAGAAATAAATTTAATCATGGTCTATCCCTATTTATTTGACTTATTTGTTATCAATTACTACACTTTCAAAGATTTTGTTAGCCTTTTCTGCAAGTTGGTTATCTTTATTTGCATCATAGTATCTATCATAATATCGAAGCTCAACGCCCATACCCTTAAATTTGGCAAAGCCACAAGACAAGAGATATTGTTCGCTCCATTTTTTATCATCATTGCTTACCGTCCTAACAGGTTTTGTGTCTTCCAATATGAGATGAACTCTAGCGCAAAGAGGGTTTGCTGGGTCAGCCATTGCCTCTAATGTTCTAATTTTAAATTTTGAATCCCCCGCATAACCTTTTTCAATATTTCTTTTGATTTGGGAAACGTAAGATGAAATTGGATCCGCAGACGTATCTAGCCGAATTATATAGCCCTCAATTTCTTTATTTTCATCGTCGGTTACACCTTTTTTCGTTAAAGATACGCCAGCACCAGAACGTTTTGTGATCCAGCCATCCTCTTCAGGCGGAGTAAATTTAAGGCCTAATGTACCACCAGTTTTGTCGGTTATTCCAAAAGAAATAGGCTTCTGTATGTTAGTTTCAAGAGTATCTGCCCAAGCATTTATGCTTAATAAGGTCGCAATAATAATAATATTTTTCATGGTTTTGATAAGTTCAACAAAAGTGGAGAAAGTAAGTGGTTCAGTTTTAAACATGCCCAACGTAAAGTAGAGCCCAAAAAAGAACTCAATCTTTTTTGAGGCAATCTGATAATAAAAATTACTTCATTAGAAATAATTTTTATCGATTGGCTGTAAACTTTTAGTACGCCTATTTTTTAATAGTCTGTTTTATAAACGCATTTGACTTGACCTACTTGAGAGCCGCAAAAATATTATTCTTAATCGTTTCCATTTCACCAATACCATTCACAAATACATGCTTAGGTGCGCCTTGTAGGCCGCTGTTTGCACAATCGACGTAATATTTGACCAATGGTTTGGTTTGGCTGTGATATACGTTCAGGCGGTTTTTAACGACTTCTTCTTTATCATCATCGCGTTGTACTAAATCTTCGCCTGTGACGTCATCTTTGCCAGCCACTTTTGGTGGATTGAATGTAACGTGATAAGTGCGGCCAGAAGCAGGGTGACTGCGGCGGCCGCTCATACGCTCTACGATTGCTTCGTCTGGCACGTCAATCTCAACCACATAATCAATGCCAACACCTGCTTGTTTCATTGCTTCAGCTTGCGGAATGGTGCGCGGAAAGCCGTCGAATAAAAAGCCGTTTGCACAGTCGGCTTCTTTAATGCGCTCGCTGACCAAACCGATAATCACGGCATCTGGCACCAAGCCGCCGCTATCCATAAACGCTTTGGCTTCTAAGCCCAATGGTGTGCCAGCTTTAACTGCGGCGCGCAGCATGTCACCGGTAGAGATTTGCGGAATATTGAATTTTTCGCGTAAGTGGGTGGCTTGTGTGCCTTTGCCTGCGCCTGGTGCGCCAAGTAAGATGATTCGCATGGGTTTTCTCTAGCTTTAAGTTAAGGAGTTTTGGAAAAGGGTAATTATATCAAACAAGGGAATTGCCAACATAGTTGCTGATGGTGACAAATTCGGCAACGCTCAAATTTTCGGCGCGCAATTGTGGGTTAATGTTAAGTGCGGCAAAGCCTGTATCATCTAGCAAGCCTTTCAGAGTATTGCGCAATGTTTTGCGGCGCTGACCAAATGCCGCCAACACTACTTTGGCAAACAGCTTGGTATCGTTAGCGACAAAAGGCAGCTTGGCATGCGGCACGCAACGCACAAAAGCAGATTCCACTTTTGGCGCTGGCTCAAACGCTTCCGGCGGCACGGTGATCAAATATTCCATCGCCAGATCATATTGCAACATAACCGAAAGCCTCCCGTATGCTGGTGTAGAAGGTTGCGCCACCATGCGTTCGACCACTTCTTTTTGCAGCATAAAATGCATGTCGGTAATATGGCTGATGTTTTGTAGCAAATGAAACAAAATAGGGGTGGAAATATTGTATGGCAAGTTGCCTGTTACTCTTAAATTGCTACTCAAACTGGAAAAGTCGAATTTAAGCGCATCTACATTATGAATAGTCAGCGTGTTTTTTGCGTAAGCGGGTTTTGCATATTCGGTCTGCATCCAAGACACAATATCGCGGTCAATTTCCACTACGTGCAAATGTTCGATTTTTGCTAGAAGGGGTTTGGTTAATGCGCCAAGACCAGGCCCAATTTCTACAATGAATTGATTATCTTGTGGATTAATCGCCTCAATTAAACTATTAGTAATGGCTTGGTCGGTTAAAAAATTTTGACCGAACCTTTTTTTTGCGACGTGTTTCATTGATGTGACTTACCTTTTAACACGATGGCCTGCTAATTCTATGGCTAAGTTGATAGCACTTAACATGCTGCCGATATCAATATTGCCTGTGCCCGCCAAGTCTAACGCTGTTCCGTGATCGACCGATGTGCGGATAATTGGCAGCCCAAGCGTCACATTGACGCCTTCTCCAAAACTGGCGTGTTTCAGCACAGGCAATCCTTGGTCGTGATACATCGTCAGCACCGCATCTGCTTTGTTTAAATGGTGCTTGGTAAATAAGGTATCAGCAGGCAGCGCGCCAATCAATTGCATACCTTCATCGCGCAATTGATTTAATACTGGGTTGATAATCTCAATTTCTTCACGCCCCAAATAACCGTCTTCACCCGCATGTGGATTAAGTCCAGCTACCAGAATGCGCGGGTGAGTTAAGCCAAATTTGGTGACCAAATCGTGATGCAAAATGCGAATCGTTTGCGCTAAACTTTTTTTAGTAATGGCTGCGGGCACGTCTTTTAAGGCTAAATGAATAGTTGCCAGTGCAATTTTTAAACCGCCACCTACCAACATCATCACTACTTGGGGCGTTTTGGTGTATTCCGCTAAAAATTCGGTGTGGCCAGTAAACGCAATGCCAGCATCATTAATCACGCCTTTATGCACGGGCGCGGTGACGATTGCATCAAACGCACCGCTTAATGTGCCATCCAATGCACAGGTCAACGTATTGAGTACATATTGGCTATTAACCGCATTTAATGTGCCAGCTTTAACGCCTGCAGCGGTGGGGATGTGCAGTATTTTTAGTGACGGTTTTTGCTGCAAACGTGCGTTCTGGGTTAACGCATATGGCTCAATATCCATTTTGATATTGAGTTGCTGTGCACGGTTTTTTAAGACATCGATATCACCAATCACGGTAATATCCGCCGCAATATCCAATTGCGACAGCAGCACGCAAATGTCAGGGCCAATACCAGCAGGTTCGCCAGAAGTGATTGCGATGCGAGGTAGTAGATTACTCAAAGCAATTTAGCATTCAAATAATTGAAATAACTATACTTAAAATATAGCACTTGAAAATAGTACTTGAAATATAGTGTTTAGAATTTATCTTCTAAACGCAACTCAACGAATGCACGGTCGCGTAGTTCGCGTATCCAATCTTGGTAAGCTTCATCCGATTTACGTGCGCGGATCTCTTGGCGTGCTTTTAGTCTGGTCGCTTCTTTGCTCATGTCTTGCTTGCGACGCTCTAATACTTGGATAATATGCCAGCCAAATGGTGAACGCACAGGCTCACTAATTTCATTAATCGCTAGTTCATTCATAGCGGTTTCAAATTGCGGTACGGTATCGCCTGGGTTAACCCAGCCTAAATCACCACCATTATTCGCGCTGCCATCTTCCGAATATTGGCGCGCCAACTCTTCAAACTTAACGCCATTATCCAAACGCTCTTTAATACTATCCATTTTTTGCTTGCCATCTTTTTCAGAAACCACCTCGGTTAATTTGATTAAGATGTGCCGTGCATGAGTTTGATCAACCATTAGAGAAATCTCACCACCTCGGCGATTGGTAAGCTTTAAAATATGAAATCCGTTGGGGCTGCGAATCGGCTTTGAAACTTCGCCCACCTGCATCGGCTTAAGGGTATCTAAAAATAAAGCAGGAAGTTGAGTGCCTTTTTTCCAGCCCATTTTTCCGCCTTCAAAGGCGTTTGGCGTATCAGAGTAATTAGCAGAAACCTCTGTAAAATCTTTGCCATCTGCCAATTCTTTTAGCACAGCTTCAGTTTTTGTGCGTAGTTTTTGTATATCTTCCGGTGAACTGTCTTCCGGTGCGCGGATTAAAATGTGTGAGATTTCAAACTCATCCTGGTCATCACCCCGATTGGCTTGAGTCGTTAAAAAGTTATCAATTTCGCCATCTGTAACGGTTAACTTATTGTCTACATCGCGCTCGCGCAAGCGTGACATGGTGATTTCGTTACGAATATCCTCACGGAATAATCTTAATGTTAAACCGTCTTTTTCTAGCGCATCTTTAAATTCGGCGACATCCATTTTATTCTGTGCGGCAATACGTTCAATGGTTTTGTCTAAAACAGTATCATCTACTTTAATGCCAGTTTGTGCCGCTAGTTGTAACTGCAGGCTGTCTACAATTAAACGCTCTAAAATTTGTTTTTCAAGCACATCTTGAGGCGGTAATTGCGTACCTTGTTTTTGTAATTGTGCTGAAACGGTTTGCATGCGATTGGTGAGTTCCTGTTCCGTAATTACACCTTGATCAACGATAGCGATAATACGGTCCATCTTAACTGGCGCGGCAGAATTGGTAGCAGCCAGTGTGATAGATGGAACTAAAAATAGCATTAAAAACAATAGGTTAAAAATAGCAGTCATTTTTTTGAATAATTTCATCGGTTGTAATTTTGTTGCCTGTAAATGTTAGGAAGCTCGCTTGAGCTTAAATAGCCGGGAATATCGCGGCGTAATAGATTAAGTGGATTTGCGCCAATAGATGCTAAGCCACCTAGCTCCAATTGAAAGAATAGACCATAGTTTGCATCCGCAGTTGCAGTTTCTACGCGTTGGATGACGCCGCGTGCTTGCCAGCAACCGGCGTCATACTCAAGTCCTGCTAAACTTTCAATCAAGGTTTTTTCGCGTATTGAGTAGTTAAATCGACCAACACCATACCAACCGCGGCTAAGTGACCATTGACCAGAAACATTAATCTGCTCTAGAAACTGTTGTGTATAACGATAGCCGACATTCAATAGTTTGCCTGGTTCTGGGTTGTATCTAGCAAGTAAATTGGATCGAACCATGCCTGCATCATCGGTGTTGTACTGCCAAAAAGCGTCTAAATTCCATTTGTTTGATAATCGGGCAGTCATGGCGGCAATGATGTCAGATGAGTTATTGGTGGGTTGAATAGCGCCGGGTAAAATAACTTTCTGGTCTTCAAAATAGTAACGCTGACCAATCGTGCCGGCAAAGCGTTCAATACCAGTATCTTTATCAATCATACGGCTGGTGACGGCTAGACTTAATTGGTTGGCATTATTTACTCTGTCATTGCCAGTGAATTGATTTTCCGTAAAGAGACTAGTGAGGTTTAAATCTGCAAGCGCAGAATCGAATACCGGTAATAAGTCCTGCTCTTTATTTGGAATATATACATAAAATAATCGTGGTTCAATCGTTTGCGCATAACTGTTTTTAACAATTTTTACATCACGTTCAAAATATAAGCCGCTATCTAAACTAAAAATAGGTAGGGTGCGATTTGCTGAATTATTGCTGACGGTATTGCCGTTGACATTAAAGTTGTTGTCGCTTAAACGGTAACTGGTGGAATGAACGCCGAACTTTGGTGTAATAAAGCCATACGACGAAGTGAATGGCATGCTGATGCTTGGGTAAACTGTTAAGCGGCTGCCGGTTGCGGCAACCGGTGCGTTATTATCGCGGTCAAAGTAAGTGAATTCGCTGTAAAGGTCGGTATCGAAATATTTCCACTCTTTATCAGCAGTTAAGGTTAGCTGCGGTAAGCGCTGGTAAGGGTAGTTGATTTCATCCAATGTTTGATATTTTTGGGCAATACCATTAAAACGCCACACCTCGCCTACATAATCTATACGCCCTTCTTGCGGTAAATTAACGCGACTGGTGCTGATAATGCGTGTCGACATTTCAGAGAAATATTCGTTATCAGATACTTTTTCGATATTGTAGCCAGCCGACCACCTGTCACTTAATTGATGGCGATGCGCAAGATTTGCATAGTAGCGACGGTTTCCACTCTGGCTATCATTGTCTAAATATTCCAGGCTATTAATGCCCGAAGATGTTTCATTTAGATACCTGAATTCGCCCTGCAACTGCACACCGCGCTTACTTAAAAAACGCGTGCTGACGGTAGCATCCATATTAGGTGAAATATTAATGTAATAAGGGATTAAAGTTTCAAAACCGCTTCGGCTGGTTGTGCCGACAGTTGGCGCAAGAAAGCCAGATTTACGTTCATTATTGAATGAAAAACTCAGCCAAGGCGAGTAAAGAATAGGCACCCCTTTAAATTCTACATAGGCATTTTTTGCATTGCCAGACTGCGTGTAATCATTGAGCTCAATTTCTGAGGCTTTTATGTACCAATCATCAACGCCCGCTTCACAAGTGGTATAACGCGCACCTAATAACCTTTTTTTATCCTGGCCCTCAAACAAAACTGCTTTGGCATCGCCGCGCGAGGAATTAAATCTGGGGTCAATTGACGCTTGGCCAATCGGCGTGGCTGGTTCGCGATAATTATCGCGATACTGTCTTGGGTCGTCAGTTAATACGGTTTGCGAGTTGAGCAATTTAGATTGTGTATAAACACTAGGATTGCCGTAGGCGGAAGATGGTATTTTTGTGCTATTGACTTCTTTATTCAAAGAAATTGACGCATCTTTCATTTCGCCAATGCTTTCAGTCAGCTGCATTTTAAGCGAAGGACCTTTTATTAAGCCATCACCCAGTTCAATACGCACATTGCCATCAGCCTGCAATTCATCATTCTGCACATCATAAGTAATGCTGTCACCGTAGATTCTTTGATCATCCTTGCTAATCACGGCATTGCCACTGGCGCGCATTTTTCGGTCTATATAGAAATCTAGCTTGTCACCCTCAATTTCAATTGCTTCTGGCAGCGCGGTTGGCAGTATAGTTTCCGGCACACTCGACAGCTCCGTACTCAAAGTTTCTGCGGATGTAATTAGAGCGTAGCCAAACGCCAAAAGCATGAACAAGATTGCAGAAAAATGCTTTAAATAATGAGTATGTAAACGGGAGTGTTGCAATGGATAATTTCTAAGAAGGCATGCTTATTGTGTGGGTGAATATTGTTTAAATTAAACTTGAGCCTATTATTTTACAGATGAATGATAAAATCGTATATAACTGGTTTCACCTTGTTTCTAAACCATCGCAAACCCTATTCTAGAAGTTGGCGTAAAAACGACAATAATTAATGGCATCATGCAGTAAAGGTTGAGTTTTGGACAGACAATCACAATTAACTACTTGGCTTAATAACACGCTTAATCAAGCTTTTACATTAACCACTGCATCTGCTGATGCCAGTTTCCGGCGTTATTTCAGGGTGCATCTGGCACAAGTTTACAACGGCAGTCTTACCCTGATTGCCATGGATGCGCCGCCGCCGCAGGAAGATTGCGCGCCATTTGTTAAAATCGCTCAATTGCTGTTGGCGGCAGGATTAAATGCACCGCAAATTTTGGCGCAAGATTTAAACAATGGTTTTTTGTTGTTAAGTGATTTGGGCGACACTACTTATTTATCACAGCTCAATACAGAGCCCGCCAATCTGATCAATTCACAGAAATTATACAGTGACGCGACCAATGCGCTGATTAAAATGCAGTTGGCAAGCAGACCTGGTGAACTACCAGCTTATGATGAAGCTTTATTAACTCGTGAAATGCAGTTATTTCCCGACTGGTATGTGAGCAAACATTTGGCTGTGACGTTTAACGCAGAGCAGCAAGCGGTTTTGAATAACACATTCAAACTGCTGAACCAGAACATCTTGGCGCAAGGCCAGGTAACGGTGCATCGCGACTATCATTCACGCAACTTGATGGTGACAGAAGCGAATAATCCAGGGGTTTTAGATTTTCAGGATGCTGTTTATGGGGCGATTAGCTATGACTTGGTTTCCTTACTAAAAGACGCTTATATTGAATGGGAAGAAGAACAAATTATTGATTGGGTAGTGCGTTATTGGCAGCCGGCAAAAAAAGCGGGTTTGCCTGTGCCAGATGATTTCAGCGAGTTTTATCGCGATTTTGAATGGATGGGCGCGCAGCGTCATATTAAAGTATTGGGTATATTTGCGCGCTTAAGCCATCGTGATGGCAAAAATGGCTATTTAAAAGACATGCCGCTGGTAATGCGCTATTTGCGCAAAGTGTGCGAACGCTATGTAGAGTTACGCCCGATGCTGCGCTTGTTAAACCAGTTGGAAAACGTAAAACCGCAAGAAGGTTTTACATTTTAGAGGATATAGTTTGATGAAAGCGATGATTCTAGCGGCTGGGCGGGGCGAGCGTATGCGTCCATTAACAGACCACATGCCAAAGCCCTTATTGCAAGTGGGTGGAAAAGCCTTAATCGTTTGGCATTTGGAAAGTTTAGCCAGAGCTGGTTTTAAAGAAGTTGTCATTAACCATGCGCATCTGGGTAGCCAAATTGAAGTAGCGTTGGGCGATGGCTCAAAATGGAATTTACGCATTCAATATAGCCCGGAACTTGTTGCGCTTGAAACCGCTGGTGGCATTGCCAATGCGCTACCGCTGCTTACTGAGAATGGCACCAAAAACTCGCCATTTTTAGTGGTTAATGGCGATATTTTTACCGATGTTGATTTTTCAACAATATATCTAGCGCAAAATATGCTGGCGCACCTGGTGTTAATCGCTAATCCACCACAACATCCAAATGGTGATTTTGCGATTGAGAATGGCTTGTTAGCCAACACCAGTTTGCACATGCATACTTTTTCTGGTGTTGGCGTTTATCATCCCGCTCTGTTTGATGATATTGCGCAAGGCGCAGCTGCAAAATTAGCACCATTGCTGCGTCAGGCGATTAGTCAAAACAAGGCTAGCGCCGAGTATTATCCAGGCGTTTGGCATGATATTGGAACGCCTGAGCGATTAAGTGCTCTTAAGAAAACACTGCTAACATAACTGATATTTTAATAAACAATTTTCAAAAATAATCATGGCTAATTTAAAAGAATTTCAGCAACGCCGCGAACAGCTATTGCAGCGAATGGGCCATGGTATTGCCATCATTCCCACGGCGGCTGAAACCATCCGCAACCGCGATAGCCATTATCCTTATCGTTTTGATAGTTATTTTTATTATTTAACCGGTTTTGTCGAGCCAGAATCAGTATTGATTTTGATTGCTGGCGACGCGTCTAAAAATGAACTACCCAGATCGATCCTATTTTGCCGCGATAAAGACCTTGAGCGTGAAATCTGGGATGGGTTTAGATACGGTCCGGATGCTGCAAAAGCACAATTTGGTTTTGATGAAGCTTACACAATCGGGCAACTAGATGCATTAATGCCAGACTTAATGGGTAATCGAGCGCAACTATTTTATAGTTTAGGCGCCGACCATTATTGGGACAAGCGCGTGACGGAGTGGCTAAATATTGTCAAAAACAAAGCGCGCATGGGAATTTGCGCGCCGCAATCCATTTTGGATGTGCGGCAGTTAATTGATGTGCAACGCTTGATTAAAACGCCATTCGAAATCGATTTAATGCGCCGTAGCGCCAATATTGCGGCAGATGCGCATAATCGCGCCATGCGTTTTGTGGCAGACAATTTGGCAAAATCAGCGCTGATGGAATATGCAGTTGAAGCCGAGTTTTTGCACGAATTCTATCGCAATGGCGCACAATCACCCGCTTACACCAGCATTGTTGCAGGTGGCGCGAATGCCTGCACGCTACATTACAACGCCAATAATGCACAATTAAAACAGGGTGATTTATTGTTAATCGACGCGGGTTGCGAGCTGGATGGTTATGCCAGTGATATTACGCGCACATTTCCTGTCAGCGGCAAATTTAGTGCAACGCAACGCGATTTATATGAGCTGGTTTTAACTGCACAATTAGCCGCAATTGACGTTGCAAAAGCAGGTAAACATTGGAACGCGCCGCACGAAGTGGCTTTAAATGTTTTAGTACAAGGTTTTATAGATTTTAAATTGTGCAAAGGCAGCGTTGAAGAGGTGCTGGAAAATGGCAGTTATCGTCAGTTCTATATGCATCGTACTGGCCATTGGCTGGGCTTGGATGTGCATGACGCTGGCGAATACAAAGACAATAAAGGCGAGTGGGCAATTTTACAGGCAGGTAATACGTTAACTGTGGAGCCGGGTTGTTATGTACGGCCAGCAGAAAATGTGCCAGAACATTTTTGGAATATTGGCATCCGCATTGAAGATGATGTGTTGATTACCACGACAGGTAATGAGGTGTTAACGCATAAAGCGATTAAAACTGTGGTAGATATTGAGTCGCACATGAGCGCGAATGGATAAAATCCTTATCGTTGGTGGCGGCCCTGTTGGGGCTGTGTTAGCGCTATTTTTGCAAAAAAAAGGCGTGCCTTTTGCTATCTTAGAAGCTCGTGCAAGAAACGCATCGCACACTGATACGCGTGCGCTGGCTTTGTCTTATGGCAGTCGATTAATTCTTGAAAAACTGAATGTCTGGCATGCTGTTGCTGAAAAAGCCACTGCGATTAATACCATTCATATTTCACAACGCGGTGGTTTTGGACGTACCAAGTTAAATGCGGCAGACCACAATATGTCAGCTTTAGGTTATGTGCTGCCTTATGGCGCATTAACACAGGCGCTAGATGCGGCTCTGGGTGAAGACAATGTGCGCTTTGAAGCAAATGCAACCCATATAATTACTCATCAAAACAATGCTGAAGTGACTTTTACACAAGCAGACACACCGCAAAAAATCGCAAGTAGCTTAGTCGTTATTGCTGACGGCGGTAATAATTTTCTAGAGGCTGCAGGCATACAAAAAGAAATCAAAGAGTATGGGCATGATGCTTTGGTCAGCAAAGTAACGGCAGAGTTGCCGCATAATCATATAGCCTATGAACGTTTTACGCCAACTGGGCCAATGGCGCTGTTACCTAATGGTGCGCGTGATTTTTCTTTAGTGTGGACAGGTGAAAAAACAAAAATCAATCAGTTGTTAACGTTGGACGATACGATTTTCTTAAAACAGTTGCACGAAGCGTTTGGTGATAGGGTGGGAAAATTTTTAAGCATAGAAAGACGCATGAGTTTTCCACTTAAATTAAGCCGGTTAAAATCAGCAGCTAATAACCATTTAGTGATAATTGGTAACGCAGCGCAGACCATGCATCCAGTGGCCGGACAAGGTTTTAACGTTGGTTTGCGCGATGCACAAACTTTGGCAGATACGCTGATTAATACCCCAGAAGCACAATGGGGCAAGGCTGAAATGCTACAGCATTATGGTAAGTTACGTAGTCGAGATACGCGTGGCGGACTTATTTTTACTGACTTGTTAGTCAATTTATTTTCTAACGATGTGATTGGGCTGTCTGGCATGAGAGGCATTGGTTTGGGCGCGCTGCAATTGTTGCAGCCAGCTAAAAATGGTTTAATCAGTAAAATGAGCTATGGCAAATAATGCTGATATTTTTGCCTTTACTAAGTGTTAGCTATGCTTAAATCGATAGATGCAGATGTGATAATCGTAGGTGCTGGTTTGGTAGGGCTAGCAGCGGCAATCGCGTTCACTGCTCAGAAAAAAAATGTCGTGCTGGTGTCAAATTACAAGCCAGCCATGCATCAACAGCAAGATGGCAAAAATTGGGACGAGCGTGTTTATGCGCTAACACCTGCGACAGAAAATTGGTTGAGTGATTTGGGCGTTTGGCAACATATCAATCAAGCGCGTGTAGGTGCGATTGATGCGATGCAGGTTTGGGGTGCGGATGCTGAGTTGTTATTGAAAGCTGAAGATGCACATCTTGCCAAACTAGGATTAATTATTGAAAACCAAAACTTAATAAATGCTTTATGGCAAAAAATATATGCTTTAGATGTAACTGTTATCAGTGATGCAGAATGTTTGGATATGGACTGTACGCTCACCAATGTGCAACTGAGTTTAGAAAATAAAGTGAGCAAACACCAGTTGCAGATTAATGCGAAATTGCTTGTTGCGGCGGATGGTATTTATTCTTGGATTAGACAAAAGTTGAATATTGGCATTGAGCATAAAAATTATCATCAAACCGCTATTGTGGCTAATTTTTTGGCTGAAAAGCCGCACCGTGAAATTGCAAGGCAATGGTTTAATCCGCATAATACGTTAGCTTTTTTGCCGTTACCAGACCAGCATGTTTCGATGGTGTGGTCATTGTCAACGCAACAAGCAGCTGAGTTGTTATTGTTATCAGCCGATGCATTAAGTGATCAGGTTCAAGCACAATCAGAAAATTGTCTGGGCGAGTTAAAGCTGGTTGGACAAATTAAAAGTATTGAGCTGCATCAGCAAACTGCAACAAAATTGATAGGCGAGCGAGTGGTATTTGTGGGAGATAGTGCGCATCAAATTCATCCAATGGCAGGGCAAGGTGTGAATTTAGGCTTTAGGGATGTAATGAAACTAGCTGAGTTAACGACTAAACTACATGCCATGCATGATATCGGTGACACAGGTTTTTTGCGCCAGTATGAACGTGCTAGAAAAGCGGACGTTATGGCAATGAATTACTTAACAAGTGGTTTGGATTATTTATTTGCCAGTGAACAATCACTGCTGAAAAAATTAACACAATTTGGTTTGCGGCATATTAATAAGCAAGCCAGTACCAAAAAACGTTTAATAATGAGGGCTGTAAGTTAGCTTAATAGTTAAATTAACTAGAAAATTCAGTCAATTTTTGAAAGATTCCATGAAATTTAAATTAATGTATTTTAAACAACTCAGCATTTTATCGATGTTAGCCTTAAGTCAATTGGCGCTGGCAGATGAAGCCAGTCTTAAAAAGGCGATTGAAGCCGCTTATCCTAAATTTAAAGTAGAAAGTGTGGTTAAAACCCCTTATGCGGGCTTGTATGAAGTGTTCATGGGTGGACAAATTGTTTATACCGATGAGAAGCTGACCTTTTTAATCGCTGAAGGTCGTTTGGTTGATCCAAAGTCTAAAAAAGACGTAACAGGCGAGCGATTAGAGGAGCTGACTAAAGTAGAGTTTTCCAGCTTACCGCTAGAGCAGGCGATTAAGGTGGTAAAAGGCAATGGCAGCCGTAAACTGGTGGTTTTTTCCGATGTGGATTGCCCTTACTGCAAACAGTTGGAACGCAAAGAGCTGAGCAATATTACTGACGTGACCATTTATACATTCTTATACCCAATTGAGCAGTTACACCCTGATGCAGCTAATAAATCCAAAAGCATTTGGTGTGCGTCTAATCGCGTCAAGGCTTGGAATGATTGGATATTGAATAATCAACTCCCATCTAGCACAGGTAAATGCGAAGTGCCGCTGGAGAAAGTTGGTGAACTGGCTAGAAAAATGGGCATTGTAAGTACGCCAACGCTTATTTTTGCCGATGGTAAACGCGTTTTAGGCGCACAGCCTTATAAAGAGATTGAAAAGTATATGCAGGCAGCAACTAAGAAGTAATCAAAAAAGCTAAGAAATTATCAATATATAAAAGCCCCAATTTGGGGCTTTTATATTTGCATATGGATTGAAATGAGTGAAGAAAATTAGCTATTAAACTACTGCGCCCATTTTGAAGATTGGCATATACATCGCAATAACCAGCCCGCCAATAAGTGTACCAAGCACCACCATAATGACTGGCTCCATCAAACTGGATATAGCGGCTACGGCATCGTCTACTTCGGCTTCAAAAAAATCGGCTACTTTGCTTAACATTGAATCCAGCGCACCAGATTCTTCACCAATTGCCGTCATCTGCAAAACCATATTTGGAAACACTTGTGCATTTTGCATGGCAACGGTTAAGCTGGTACCGGTGCTGATTTCACTTTGAATTTTTTTGGTGGCATCATAATAGACACGGTTGCCTGCTGCACCAGCAACGGAATCCAGTGCTTCAACTAATGGCACGCCAGCAGCAAACATTGTAGCGAGGGTACGTGCGAAACGTGCAATGGTTGCTTTGCGAATGAGTTCGCCAAAGATAGGCATTTTCAGCAACAACCTATCCATAGTCGCTTGCATTTTTTCAGAGCGCTTCCATGTATAGAAGAAAAACCAAAGCCCAAAGCCAATGGAGCCGAATATGGCCCACCACCATTCAACAAAAATGTCGGATATTGCCATTACTACTAAAGTAGGACCTGGCAGGTCGGCACCAAAGCTGGAAAATAGCTCTTTAAAAGCCGGGATAACGAAAATCATGATAATTGCAGTAATTGCGAACGCTACGACTAAAATTGAAATAGGATAAGTCAGTGCTGATTTAATTTTACCTTTAATCGCCTGAATTTTTTCTTTATAAGTTGCAAGACGATCAAGTAGTGTGTCCAGAATACCTGCTTGCTCGCCAGCACCGACCAAATTACAAAATAAATTATCAAAATAAAGTGGATATTTACGGAATGCTGCGCTTAGACTGCTGCCTGTTTCCACGTCGGCTTTAATATCGCCAAGTAATTTTGATACTGCAGGATTGTTATGACCTTTGCCGACGATATCAAATGCTTGCAATAATGGCACACCTGCTTTCATCATAGTGGCTAATTGGCGGGTAAATAGTGTAATGTCTTTGTCGGTAATTTTGCCTTTGCTGGCAAAGGCGCTTTGTTTTTTGACTTTGGTCACTGTAATGCCTTGGCGGCGCAAGGTTGCATTGACAAACGATTCTCCAGCAGCGCGTATTTCGCCTTTAATCACTTTACCTTTTTTGTCTTTTCCTTCCCAAAGGTAGGTGTTTTGCTTGTTAGCAGCTACAGCCATATTCCATCCCCATTTGCATTCGGTATCGTTTTAATCATCGTTTTATAGCTTACTCGTTTGTACAAGCTTCAACCTCAGCCACCGAAGTTAAGCCTTGTATCACTTTTAATATACCTGAGCGACGTAAATCATTCACTCCTTCAATCTTCGCCTGATCTGCGATGTCATGTGCGGTACCGTGCTTCATAATAATGCGGCTAATCGCATCAGTTACAGGCATTACCTGGTAAATACCCACGCGACCTTTATAGCCATCATTACACATTTCACAGCCGCCTTCCCTGGGGCCATACAATTGCCATTTTTGGACGAAATCTTCTTCAGTAAAGCCTACATCTAATAATGCTTCCTTGGGCACATCAACCGGCACCTTACAGTTTTTGCAGAGTCTGCGAGCTAAACGCTGCGCAGTAATCAGTGAAACGGCAGAAGCAATATTAAACGGTGCAACACCCATGTTTAATAATCGTGTCAGTGTCGATGGCGCATCGTTTGTGTGTAAAGTTGAAAGCACCATATGACCAGTCGATGCTGCTTTGATCGCCATGTCTGCGGTTTCCAGATCGCGAATTTCACCAATCATGATAATGTCAGGATCTTGCCGCAGGAATGATTTTAGGGCTGCTGCAAACGTTAAGCCTTGCTTATCATTCACATTCACTTGGTTAATGCCAGCCAGCGGAATCTCGCATGGATCTTCTGCCGTAGCGATATTCACACTGGGATTATTTAAAATATTTAGGCAAGTGTATAGCGACACGGTTTTGCCAGAGCCAGTAGGACCTGTCACTAAAACCAAGCCGTAAGGCCGGCTGACCGCATGTAGTAGCGCATCCTTTTGCTCTGGCTCGTAACCCAATGCTTCAATACCTAGCGTGGCACTGGTCGGATCTAGAATACGCATCACGATTTTTTCACCGTGAATGAGCGGCAAAGTACTGACGCGAAAATCAATGGTACGCGTTTTGGATAGCACCAATTTCATACGACCATCTTGCGGAATACGCTTTTCAGAAATATCCATGCTGGAAATCACTTTAATACGTGAGGCCAGCTTTTCTTTAATAGCCAGAGGTGGTTGCGTGATGTCTTTTAAAATACCATCCACGCGATAGCGCACACGATAAAATTTTTCGTACGGTTCAAAATGCAAATCAGATGCGCCCATGTTAATCGCGTCAATCAACATTTTGTTTAAGAATTTAACAACTGGCGCGTCATCTACTTCTTGGGTGTTTTTGGTTTCTTGTTCTAAATCTTCACCACCCATGTCCAAATCAAAATCACCATCCATATCCAGCGATTTCATACTGGTGTCTTTTGATTCAACAACTTTGTCTATCCAACGCCCTAATTTATCATCCTCAACCACAACAGGCGATAAAGTCATGCCCATCTGGAATTGCACATTATCTAAAGAGTGCAGATTAGTTGGGTCTGAAATGCCCACATATAAAACATTGTTACGATTCTGCAAGGCAATCACGCGATTGGTTTGCATCAGTTTTATATCGATGCATTTTGTCGGCAAGTAATCTGGATTAAATGCGTCTAAATTTAAATAAGGGAAATCGAATGCGCGTGATGAAACTTCAGCTATTTTTTCGGCAGAAATTCTCTTGCCAGCGATAATTTGGGTAATAAATGGCACACGCAACGTATTCGCTTGCGTTTGGGCTAAATTGGCTTCAGTTTCAGAAAGCAGTTTTTCTTGCACCAGCATGCGTGCCAAACCACTTAATTTGATCGTTGTTGCAGTTGCTGACATTATTTGTTACTCACTTGCGTTAAATTTTAAATTAATCATTTAATCTAGTTTTTAATTTACAGTATTTAAACTATTGTAGTTAAACAATATTTTTATGTCCACAATAATGCACTTTTAGTATTTTTTTGTAAAGTTAATGCATGGTTAAGCGTTGAAAATTTAGTTCATTCAACCTGTATACAACATCAATTATGCACAGCCAAAACAGCCATTAAACATTATTCTTGACTTTTTACAATTTGTAACATATAAAGCGCAAAGGTGTTTGTATTCGAGTTTTTGTGGTCTGCTCTAATTGTATTTGTTGTGAATATGGCTACTGTGACTTCTGTTCTTGAAACAAACTTTTTGGGGCGCATCAGTATTATGCGCTTAGTATTATGTAAGGGATGTAGAAATGGCACTAGGTACCGTAAAATGGTTTAACGATTCTAAAGGCTTCGGCTTTATTACGCCAGATGATGGTGGTGACGATTTATTCGCACACTTTTCAGCAATTGTTGAAGCTGGCTATAAAAGTTTAAAAGAAGGTCAGCGTGTGAGCTTTGAAGTGACTGACGGCCCAAAAGGTAAACAAGCTTCTAATATTCAGAAAGCTTAAAGTTTTTTGGATATTCAGCTTTAAAAATGAAATGGCTCGCGTTGCGAGCCATTTTTTATACCTTACAAATTTAATGGCTTGCATTAAGCCATGTTGGCAATAATCTCATCACCGAATTCGGCGCTGCCAATTTGTGTGGCGTCTTCCATTTGGCTGGAGAAATCACCCGTCACACGTTTGGCTTGAATGGCTTTGCCCACACCAGCTAGTATTAAATCAGCCGCCTCTACCCAGCCCATATGGCGCAGCATCATTTCTGCTGACAAGATAAGTGAGCTTGGATTGGCGAGATTCTTACCAGCGATTTTAGGCGCAGTGCCATGCGTCGCTTCAAACATCGCCACCGTATCGCTTAAATTGGCGCCTGGCGCAATACCAATGCCGCCTACTTGTGCCGCCAAAGCGTCGCTCATGTAATCGCCGTTTAAATTGGTGGCGGTAACAACGTCATATTCGCTTGGGTGCAATAAAATTTCCTGCAAGAAAGCATCCGCGATACAGTCTTTAATGACGATACCATTTGGTACGCTTTCATTTTTAATCTCCAGCCATGGACCACCATCGATTTCCACTGCGCCGAACTCCTGTTTAGCTAACTCGTAACCCCAGTCCCTAAAGCCACCTTCAGTAAATTTCATGATATTACCCTTGTGGGTAATAGTGACCGATTTGCGATTGTTATCAATCGCGTATTGAATGGCTTTGCGAATCAAGCGTTTACTGCCATCGATTGAAACAGGTTTGATGCCAATCGCAGAGTTTTCAGGAAAGCGAATTTTTTTGCGCATGCCCATATCGCTTAAGAATTGAATCACTTTTGCCACTTCATCTGAACCGGCTGCCCATTCAATACCTGCGTAAATATCTTCTGTGTTTTCACGGAAAATCACCATATCAGTTTTTTCTGGATGTTTAACCGGACTAGGTACGCCAGTGAAATATTGCACTGGGCGCAAGCAAACGTACAAATCCAGTTCCTGCCGCAATGTGACATTTAATGAACGAATGCCGCCACCGACAGGCGTGGTAAGTGGGCCTTTGATCGAAATCACGTAATCGCGCACGGTTTGCATCGTTTCAGCAGGCAGCCAATTATCTTTGCCGTCTTTATCTTTGCCATAGGTTTTAACAGCCTTTTCGCCTGCATAAACTTCCATCCAGGCGATTTTTCGTGCGCCGTTGTAAGCCTTGTTAACTGCAGCATCCACCACTTTTTGCATCGGTGGTGTAATGTCCACACCTATGCCATCACCTTCAATAAATGGGATAATAGGATGATTCGGCACATTAAGTGAATTGTCGGCGTTTACTGTGATTTTTTCGCCCGCCGGCACTATAATTTTCGAGCTTATTACTTTTGAATCGACTGTTTTTGAAACCATTGAAATTTCCTAATTTAAGATAATTCTATTTATGCTTATACTGTTTAATAAGCCTTTTAACGTGGTATGCCAATTTAGTCCACAGCAATTAGCCGATGGAAAATCTGGGCACTCCACGTTAAAAGACTTTATCGATATTCCTAATGTTTACGCCGCTGGTCGATTAGATACTGATTCTGAAGGTTTGCTTATTTTAACTGATGATGGTGCGTTACAACATCAATTAAGTCATCCAAAACACAAAGAAATTAAAACTTATTGGGCGCAGGTGGAAGGCGTTCCAAAAATTGACGATTTATTAGTATTAAGCAAAGGTGTGGATTTAGGTGATTTTGTAACGAAACCGGCTGAAATACACTTAATTGAACAGCCTGCCAATTTATGGCCGCGCAATCCGCCGATTCGCGAGCGTAAGGCGATTCCGACTAGTTGGCTGGAAATTAAAATTTCAGAAGGCAAAAATCGTCAAGTACGCCGCATGACTGCTAAAATTGGTTTCCCCACTTTGCGCTTAATTCGCTCCGCGGTTGGGCCATATACGATTGAAGATTTAGAAAATGGGCAATATAAAGTGTTAAATAGCAGTAAATGAATACATCAATATGTATGGAAGAGCCCACTTGAAACCCATCATTATTTTTCAATTCATCGCTCATGAAGGTCCTGGTTATTTAGCTGAATTTTTGGATGCACAGCAGCTAGAGTGGCAACTGGTTAGAGTAGATAAAAGCGAGTCACTGCCAGCATCATTATCAGCTTACAGCGGCATGGTAATAATGGGCGGCCCGATGAGTGTAAACGATGAATTACCTTGGATTGAGCCACTACTTAATTTAATTCGCGAAGCGGATAAAAATGCTATTCCATTGTTGGGACATTGTCTGGGTGGACAGTTAATCAGCAAAGCATTTGGCGCTGTTGTCAGCAGAAATCCTGTAAAAGAAATTGGCTGGGGTGAAGTTGCCGTTATTAAAAACGTAGTCGCAAAACAATGGTTTGATGAAATTGAAAGTTTTAACAGCTTTCATTGGCATGGCGAAACTTTCAGTTTGCCGCAAGGCGCAACGCATTTACTTGCTAGTCCGTATTGCCAAAATCAAGCTTATGCAATTGGTAAGCATCTGGCTTTGCAATGTCACATCGAAATGACGGCTGATATGGTGCATAAATGGTGCGATGAAGGTGTGGATGAGTTAGCTCAAGCACAATCTAGCCCTGCCGTACAGCACGCCAGCGTGATGTTACAGAATTTACCCTTGCATTGTTTTTTTCTGAACAAAGTGGCCAAGCAACTCTATGCACAGTGGATAAAAGGCTTACAGCTCAATTAACGCAGGTTAAATGATGCTAAATCGGTTTTAACCCTGTTTAAAACTTCATCCCAATCGCCTAAAGTCTTTTGTCTGTAAAGTTTTGCCGCTGGATACCACGGACTATCATCCCTATCTAGGAGCCAGCGAAAATCTGAGGAAAACGGCAACAGTATCCAAGTCGGTTTGCCCATGCTGGCGGCCAAATGTGCAACAGATGTGTCAACGGTAATCACCAAATCCATACAGCTTATTAAGCCTGCAGTGTCAGCAAAGTCATTCAATTGCTTGCCAAAGTAGTAGATGTGATTATTGTTATCTAAAAACTGCGCATTTTCGGGTCGAAATTCTTTTTGCAGGCAGAATAAATTAAATTGTGCGGGCAAAAAAGCCACCAATTGCTGAAAATTAAGCGATCTTGCCAAGTCGCCAGAATGTTTCATATTGCCTGTTGCTACAAAGCCAATATTTAGTTTGCTGGTATTTTGCGCAATTTTTGCTTGTACTTTTTGTTGCCAAATGGCTTGTGTTTCACTATCCGGCTGTATTAATTTAATAGCGGGAATTGTCTTCAAAGTCGTTTTAAAAGCCAGCGGCAGGCTCATTAACGGGCATTGCACGTCAAAATCCGGCAACGCATTTTCTTTGCTGATGACATCAACGCATGTATTGCTTTTAAGTAAACGCAGTAAAGGGCTATTCACTTCCAGCGTGACTTTGGCGGCTTTTTTCGCCATCAGGTCAATATACCTGAACATTTGAATCGTATCGCCAAACCCTTGTTCTGCATGTAAAAAAATGTGTTTATCTGTGATATCGGCGTCACCCAGCCAAAGTGGCTGTTTAAAATGCCTAAAATGACGTTCAGCAACAGCCAGCCATCGGCCTTCATAAAGCTGCCAGCCAAGTAAATAATGACCTTTTAATAGCCAGATAATACTTTCTGAAAAGTCGGCAATCGCATGATCATATTTATTGCGTTTAGCAGCACCCAGACGAATCCATAAACGGTAACACTCAAGTGCCTTGTCCAACAACCCCATGCAGCGATAAGCAAATGCAATCGCATGGTAATACTGATATAAATCTCCATTGATGGCTAAAGCAGCTTCGAAATCAGTAATGGCATCTTGCGGGCGATTAATGAGTGTGTAAATTTCACCGCGTTTTTGGTAGGCGCGAGCGCTATTTGGATTCAGTTGAATGGCGGTATTAAAACAGTTAAATGCCTCAGCAACACGATTTTGTAACTTTAATAATGCTCCAAAGCTTATGTAGGCTTTCACTGATTCCGGGTAGCGTCTTACTGCTTCTTGGTAATGCTCTAGTGCAAGTTTGCCTAGATTGAGCTTCTCTAATTTTTCACCATTGCTTAACAGCTCACTCAATTTTTGCGTGCTTAAATCTGTGCTTTCAATGATATTGGCAGACTTATGTTGGGACTGCGCCAATGCTTTTTCGGCATACGCAAGATGCGTTAGTGCATCGGTAAATGTTGGCATCAAGCTAATGGTTTGCTTAAAGTTATCAATCGCTTTTTGATAAAAGTTCAGTGTTAACTCGACATTCCCCTTTTCAAAGTAGGCCATTGCATAGCTTGGATTTAAACGAATAGCTTCTTCAAAACTGGCAATTGCCTCTTTATTGCGCTTTAAATTAACTAGCGTAATGCCTTGATTATGATAAGCATCAGCGTATTCAGGGTTAATGCCAGTCGCTTTAACGTAGCACTGCAACGCCTCATCAAACCGCTGCAATTGATTAAGCGCATTGCCACGACTGGAGTACGCTTCAGCATGCTCTGGCGACAATAGAATTGTTTTATCTAAATACTCAATGCCCTGTAAAAACTCATTTGTTTGGCAATATAAACTACCCAGCAAATAAAGCGTTTTAATATGGGCGGAATGTAAATCTAAAACGCGCAGATAATATTCACGTGCAGTTTTAAAGTCACCATTTTGATGTGCTTTTAGAGCAGTTTGGTAAAGCTGATTAATCTGTTGATCAGGCATTTCATCTATTGACTGGACTTTAATCGCGCTTACAGTAGACATAGTTAAACATGATAAAATACTAAAAACTTAATTTAGATGAATTCATTATGTCTGGCAATACATTTGGCACACTTTTTACCTTAACCAGCTTTGGTGAATCGCACGGCGCGGCAATTGGCGGCGTAGTCGATGGCTGTCCGCCAGGCTTAAGTCTGTGCGCAGAAGATTTGCAGATTGATTTAGACAGGCGTAAACCTGGCACATCGCGTCATGTCACGCAGCGTCAAGAGGCGGATGCAGTTGAAATATTATCTGGTGTATTCGAAGGCAAAACCACCGGCGCGCCAATTGGTTTGCTGATTCGTAACACAGATCAGCGCAGCCAGGATTACAGCAAAATCATGAACACTTTCCGTCCAGGCCATGCCGATTACACTTATAGTCAAAAATACGGCGTACGCGATTATCGCGGCGGCGGTCGCAGTAGCGCGCGAGAAACCGCAGTGCGCGTGGCGGCTGGGGCGATCGCAAAAAAATGGTTATTGGAACGTTTTGGCGTAACCGTGCGCGGCTATATGAGTCAATTGGGTGAAATTTCGATTCCATTCCAAACCTGGGATTGTGTCAACGATAACCCGTTTTTCTCACCGAATACTGAAATTCTGCCGCAGTTGGAAGCATATTTAGACAAAATCCGTGCTGAACGCGATTCAGTCGGCGCGCGCATCACATTAGTGGCACAAGGCGTTCCAGTCGGTTGGGGCGAGCCGGTATTTGACCGATTAGACGCGGATATTGCGCATGCTATGATGAGTATTAACGCAGTAAAAGGTGTAGAAATCGGTGCAGGTTTTGAAGCAATTAGTCAACGCGGCAGTGTGCATTCGGATGAAATGACGCCACAAGGTTTTGTGACTAATCACGCCGGTGGAATTTTAGGCGGTATTTCGACCGGTCAGGAAATTCGCGTTAATGTAGCGTTAAAACCCACTTCCAGCATTCCGCAAGAGCGTCGCTCAATTGATAAACACGGCAATGCCGTCACCATGCAAACCACAGGTCGCCATGACCCGTGCGTAGGTGTGCGCGCGACACCGATTGCAGAGGCGATGTTAGCGTTAACGTTAATGGATCATGCGCTGCGTCATCGCGCGCAAAATGCTGATGTGGTTTCAATAGTGCCGAAAATTTAGCATTATTTGTATATAAACTATCAATTTACGTCATTCTCACGCAGGTGGGAATCTAGTTCAGTGCCAAGTTCAAAATGGATTCCGGCTGCGGGAGTGAAGGGTTGAATGGTGGAAATAACTTGCGAGACATTGCTTTGAGCCACTCATTACACACCAACCTTTCCCGTTTCTACTTTATCTACTATTTCTTCGTTGGCGCATTCGTGCCTTATTGGGGTTTGTATTTACAGTCAGAGCAATTTTCTGCGGCTGATATTGGCATTCTGATGTCGCTGTTTCAAATCAGCCGTATCTTCGCACCTAATTTTTGGGGCTGGCTGGCAGACCATACTGGCAAGCGCGTCACTTGGATAAAGCTCACCGCATTTTTGGGTTTATGTGGCTTTATAGCAGTATTCTGGGCGCATAGTTTCTTTTGGCTATTTTTTGTGATGTTGTCTTTAAGCTTATTCACTAGCTCAACTTTGCCGCTGTCAGAATCATTAACGTTGGCACACTTGGCGACTACAAATGGGCATTACAGCCGCATCCGCATGTGGGGTTCGCTTGGATTTATTGTTGCGGCAGTGATATTAGGTTTTTTAATCGATGCTTACGGCATCAAAAGTTTGCTGTGGTTTTTATTGGGTGTGCAAATCGTGTTATTTGCACTTAGTTTTAAACTGCCGGAAGCGACTATTGCACCGCATGCGCATGACGATTTTTCTATTTGGCAGATTATCAAACAACCGCCTGTGATTGCTTTATTGGTTGGCTGCTCATTGATGGTCACCGCACACGGCGTGCTATATAACTTTTATTCTATCTACTTGGCAGAACACGGGTACAGCAAAGCAATGATTGGTTTGCTGTGGGCAGTTGGTGTGGTGTTTGAAATCATGATATTTATGCTAATGCCCAAGTTAATGCAGCGGTTTAGCTTAAAAAACATTCTGCTCACCAGTCTTGTGTTAGCAGTCATCCGGTTCAGTATGATAGGCGTTGCAGTAGATAACCTTATATTGTTAATCATCGCGCAAAGCTTGCACGCCGCCACTTTTGGCAGTTTCCATGCTGCTTCAGTTGAAGTGATTACACAGTTTTTTAATGGGCGCCATCAAGCAAAAGGCCAAGCTATCTATAATAGTGTGG
>JAZKEJ010000018.1:0-19057 GCA_040387095.1 Pseudomonadota bacterium
ATCTACACCCAACCATTTTACGTGCCGTGCTTGAAGCAGGCTACGACACACCAACCGCCGTACAGGCTCAAGCTATTCCTCACGCCTTAGAAGGTCGCGACATCATGGCTTCTGCGCAAACAGGTACAGGTAAAACGGCTGCTTTTACATTACCAGCATTAAATTTATTAGCGACACCGCATGCACTTAGCAGCCGTGGTCCGCGCATTTTAGTATTAACGCCAACACGTGAATTAGCTGCACAAGTCAACGAAGCAGCGCGCAAATATGGTAAATATATTCGTGCCCGCACAGTGAGTATCGTTGGTGGCATGCCTTACCCATTGCAAAACAAATTACTTTCACAACCACTAGATATTTTAGTCGCCACACCTGGCCGCTTTATTGACCATATGGAACGTGGTCGTATCGATTTAAGCCGTTTGCAAATGTTGGTTTTGGATGAAGCAGACCGTATGTTGGACATGGGTTTTATGCCAGACGTTGAAAAAATTTGTGAGGCACTACCTAAAGAGCGTCAAACCTTATTGTTCTCAGCAACATTAGATGGCATTGGTCATATTGCTAAACAATTTTTAAATAATCCAATCACGCTACAAATTGCTGGCCAAAAAGAAAAACATGCCAATATTGAGCAACGCCTGCATTTTGTCGATGATATGACGCATAAAAACAAATTGCTTGAACACTTGTTGATTGCACCAGACATGAACCAAGCCATTATTTTCACCAGCACTAAACGCCATGCCGATGTTTTAGCAGAGGATTTATATGCTGCCGGCCATAAAACAGCCGCTTTGCATGGTGATATGACACAAGGTGCGCGTAATCGTACGCTAACTAAATTGCGTCAAGGTGATGTAAAAGTATTGGTAGCAACCGATGTTGCTGCTCGCGGTATTGACGTACAAGGCATTTCACACGTCATCAACTACGATTTACCAAAATTTGCTGAAGATTATGTACACCGTATCGGCCGTACTGGTCGCGCCAATAATAAAGGTACTGCAATCTCTTTTGCATCGAATATGGATCGCCATTTGCTACGCAAAATTGAACAATATACTGGCCAAAAACTAGAAGCCGCAGTCATTGAAGGTTTTGAACCAAAACGCGCCATGAAAACAGACGGCGCTTCTTCTGGTAGACGCGGTGGTAGTAATGAGCGTGGTGGTTACGGCGCAGGCCGCAATGAGCGTAACGCTCACAAGCCAGGCGACCGTGCTGGTTACCAATCCCGCGACAATAATCGTGGCACATTTGGTGACCGTGTAATGGGCGAAAAACCAGCTGGCGAAAAAACTTACGGTGCACGCAGTGGCGGTTTTAACGACCGCAACAAAGAGCGTACGCATGATGGCGCACGCCCTGCCCGTTCATTTGGTGACCGCCCTGCTTTCGGTGATAAGCCTGCATTTTCAAACTCAGAGCGTCCAGCACGTAATGCTGAGCACTTTGCCAATGAAAACCGTGCAACGCCTTCACGTGAAGTAGATGGCAACAGCCGTAGCTACACTAAAGATACCGATATGCAATTCGCCCGCGAATTAAGCAAAGGTTTTGGCGGTAAATCAGGCGATAGAACAAGTGCTCCTAGAACAACTGAAAACAGGCCATTTGCACGTAAACCAGAAGGCAGTTTTGGTGACAGACCTAATCGCAGTGATTCAGGTCGCACTGAAGGTTCGCGCTCTGCTCCGCGTAGCGATGCGCCACGCAGTGCAGCGCCAAGAAGTAACGCTGGCGAAAAATTTGGTAATCCACGTCCGCGTCCAACAGGCGACCGCCCTGCGCGTACGAATGGCGGAGATTCTGCACCGCGTCGTCCACGTAGTTTTGTATAAAGAAACCCTGTGAAAATGAAACTTAGTTAAATGGATACAACCACTGATACTGTATTATTTGATGCATTAGGCCTTGCTGCACCGCTTTTAAAAGCGGTGCAAGAGACTGGTTACACAACGCCAACACCGATTCAAGCCAAAGCGATTCCTCTGGCATTGCAAGGTTTGGATTTAATGGCTGGCGCGCAAACAGGGACAGGTAAAACGGCAGCCTTTGCGTTGCCGATTTTGCAGAAATTACTGCCGTTTGCAAGTGCAAGCACTTCACCCGCAAAACACCCGATACGCGCATTGGTGCTTACACCAACGCGCGAATTGGCAATTCAGGTAGAAGAAAGTATTAAAGTGTATGCTAAGCACACACCGCTAAAAAGTTTAGTGGTGTTTGGTGGCGTCGATATAAAGACACAAATTCCGCACTTAAAAACGGGTATAGAAGTGTTAGTTGCAACGCCAGGCCGCTTGCTGGACCACGTTGAGCAGAAAACGCTGAATCTATCTCAAGTACAGATTCTAGTGCTGGATGAAGCAGACAGAATGTTGGACATGGGCTTTATGCCTGATTTGAAACGTATTTTGGCTTTGTTGCCAAAACAGCGTCAAAACTTAATGTTCTCTGCTACTTTTTCTAATGAAATCAAAAAATTAGCCGATGATTTTTTAACTAATCCGACGCTAATCGAAGTCGCACGTAGCAATGCCACGAACGATAATGTCACGCAAAAAGTCTATCTGGTTGCGCAAAATAGCAAGCAGGCTTTGTTGACGCATTTACTCAGCGAATCTAACAGCCAGCAAGTGATTATTTTCACCAAAACCAAGATCACCGCCAGCAAACTCAGCCGCGCTTTGCAAAAAGAAGGTATTACTGCCGACGCGATTCACGGCGACAAATCTCAAAAAGAGCGTATTGAAGCTTTAGATGCGTTTAAAGCTGGAAAAATTACTGCATTAGTGGCTACCGATGTAGCAGCACGTGGCTTGGATATCAGTGATTTGCCGATGGTCATCAACTACGAAATCCCCAGCGCGCCAGAAGACTATGTGCATCGCATTGGTCGCACAGGCCGCGCAGGTGCAAGTGGCGTCGCGATTTCATTGGTGAGTGAAGATGAAGAAAAGTATTTAGCAGAAATTGAAAAGCTGATTAAACGTAGCATTGAAAAAGTACAAGCAGATGCGACGGTATTGGCAAAAGCAACTCGCTCTAGCAGTGCCAGTAAAGCTACAGGTAATTCGCATGATAGCGAAACAGTGGCTTCTAATCGGCATATTGCTAAACCACGTCAACACACACGCAAACCGTCCAAAGACCCCTGGTTTGATAAGCCTTATGAGCCAGTGATTCAACCAACGACTAAAACTGATATTCATTTTCCCACTAGCTCTCGCAAAACACCTATCGCGGCATTGCTGGGTGGATTAAAGTTAAACAGTAAAACAATTCAAAAATAGCCTAAATTGGATGGTTAAGTGAATAAGTACTTAACCATTTTTTTCGTTAATTTTCCCCAAGTGCATGTAAACTTTATTTTTTAAGCCAAGTTTCCATTTCTTTTGGCTCTAATGCTGGCGAATAAAAATAGCCTTGTACTTTTTTACAACCGCTGGCAATTAAAATATCCGCCTGCTCCTGATTTTCCACACCTTCTGCGATTAAATCCAAACCCAGCGCATCACCCAAGGCAACTATCGCCTTCACAATAACGCGGTCTTCCTCACTATTAACCAAACCATCCACGAATGAACGGTCAATTTTCACCTCGTCCACTGCCCAGCGTTTTAAATATAAAAGCGATGAATGCCCCATGCCAAAATCATCCAGGGAAATATCAAAGCCTAGATTCTTGATTAATCGCATATTGTTTTTAACAACATCCACTTCTTCTAGCAGCGCGTATTCGGTAATTTCAATACATAACATCTTGGGTAAAATATTATATTTAGCGGGGATGCTGCTGAGTATTTTAATTAAGTTTTCTGAACGTAAATGTCTGGCAGAAATATTAAGTGAAACGCGTGGCACTTTATATTTTTTATCTAGCCACACTCTCATCTGTTTACAAGTGGCTTCTAATACCCATTCACCAATTTGATTAATCAATGACGATTGTTCTGCGATTTTAATAAATTCCAGCGGCGGAATTAAGCCGCGTTCAGGATGCCGCCATCGGATTAATGTTTCCATACCGATTAATTGATTGCCCGTATTTTCAATCTGCGGTTGATACACAATAAAAAGTTGGTTCTCTATAAGCGCATGGCGGATACCGTTTTCCATTTCCAGCCATTGATGCGCAATAAAGTTGAGGTTGGTGGTATAAAACTCAAAGTCATTTCGACCATTCTGTTTAGCGCGATACATTGCCAGATCGGCATACACCAGTAGAGTCTGCGTATCCATCGTATCATCTGGATAAACGCTAACGCCTATGCTGACCGTGCAATACACTTTCTGCTGCTGAATCTCAAACGGGATTGCAAATGCCGCAATAATGTCACGCACCAAACGATGACCATCTTGTGGTGAAGCGCCTTCCATAATCATCACAAACTCATCACCACCCAACCTGCATAGTACATCTGTTGCACGCACACGCTGTGTAATACGCTTGGTCGCCTGTATAAGCAACTGATCGCCGGCTTCATGTCCCAAGGTGTCATTGACCATTTTAAAGTGGTCTAAATCAAAAAATAATAGCAATACCTGATTGCCTACGCGCGCCGCTTTAGCCACAGCATGTTCTAAACGCTGCCTGAACATACTGCGATTGGGCAGACCCGTTAACTCATCATGTGAGGCTAAAAATTCTACCTTGCGGTTAAGGGCAATGGTCTCGCTCACATCTCTACCCACACCACGATAGCCGATAAAATTGCCATTATTGGCAAATATCGGTTTACCGGACACGCGCAAATAGACCAACTTGCCTGCTTCATCGTTAAAATGCACGACATAATCGGCAAAGCGTTTATGCGTTTGTAGGACTTTTAGCATCTCGTTGGAAGTGTGGCTATGACAGGCTTCTGCCAAATCAGTCAGGCTGTAAAAGCTCAAACCTTTTGGCCCACCCGTTACTGCATTTATTTTTAAATACTCATCCGATTCCCAGAACCAGTCGGCAGAAGCTTCTGCAAAATCCCTAAATCGCGCTTCACTGGCAATCAGCTTTTCTTTTTCTTCGCTTAGCTCAATGATTTTTTTATCTAGCTTGCTACGCACGCGGTCTGCATGTTGCTTATCAAGTTTAAGTGGACTACCACGATACAGTCCGCTACTTTTGGATAAGTCGGTTAGCTGATTGGCTTTTAAAACCTCATCTAAAATATCCATTAACTCCGGCATCAGCATGGGTTTAATTAAAAACTGGGTAGCGCCAAGTGATAATGCGAAACGCTTGTCTTGTTCTGATGTGTAGGTGGCGGTGTAGAAAACAATGGGTATGTGCTGAAGGCTTTGGTTTTGCTTAATGGCACGGCATAAGCCATACCCGTCCATTTCAGGCATCAAAATATCTGAAACAATTAAATCAACAGTTTTTGTTTGCAAATAGGATAAGGCTTTTAAACCATTATCAAAACTGACAACAGAGTAGCCTTGTGCAACTAAAACGGTTTCCAGTAATTGCCTGGAGTTTTCGTCATCTTCTGCGATTAAAATTTTCACGCATCACCTCAAATTGTTGTTTTTGTTACATTATTTTTTGTTAATGACTTGTTGTATCTGTTGAATCACCGTCATTGGGTCAATCGGCTTCTCGATATAACCGGTGCAACCGGCTGCCAGTAGCTTTTCACGGTCACCCGACATCGCATAAGATGTCATGGCAATAATCGGGATATCTGTTCCAGCCGGATGTGCTCTGATGCGCTTTAACACTTCTAAACCGTTAATATCAGGTAATTGTATATCTAAAATAATAAAATCTGGTGGAATAGTAGTTGCCTGTTGTACGCCCTCTAATCCTGTCATGGCAAAACGCGTTTTATATTGCGCCTGCTCTAAAATGAAGCGAATTAATTCCAAATTATTTTCGTTATCTTCAATAATTAAGGCGACTGTCATAGTTAGGATTTCCCTGTTTGAGATTCATCTAAAATGGAAGAAGTTTGCTGTTGGACGGCTTCTGAAATTTTGGCCGGGATTTTGATTACAAAAACACTGCCTTTATTCAGCTCGCTTTGCACTTGCACTGTGCCATTGAGTAGTTGTGCCAGAATTTTGCGCGTTAAATACAAGCCCAAACCAGTGCCAAGTGTTTTAATTTTTAACGGCGAATCAATACGCTCAAAAGGTTTAAATAACTGCGTTAAATTCGCTGCGCCGATGCCGATTCCGGTATCTTGAACACTAACAACAAGCCAGTCTTTTTCTAGTTGAGCTTTAATATGTACCGAGCCTTTTACCGTGTATTTTACTGCGTTGCTGGCAACGTTGAGGATAACTTGATACAGGCGCTTGCGGTCAGTTTCCAATTGCAATCCTTCTGCACAATCAATGCTTACCAGTAGATTTTTTTCAGACACGATATGCTCAATTGCTTGCTCAACTTCAAGCAGCAAAGGCAGTAATTCAAACTGCTCAATATGCACCTGCAAAAAACCGGCTTCAATTTTAGAAATATCAATCACGTCGGTAATCAGCGATAACAAATGTTTTGCTGAGTGATAAGCGCGACCTAACTGATCCTTTTGCTTTAAATTCAGCTCGCCTGACATGCCTTGCAGCACAACACCCAAAAATCCAATAATCGAATTAAGCGGTGTTCGCAACTCGTGCGACATAGACGCCACAAACATGGATTTAATTCGGTCGGCAGATTCGGCTGCTTCACGTGCCTTAATCAGCGTTGCCTGCAGGATTTTTTGCTGCGAAATATCTAGCGCAATTGCCACCAGCTGTCCTTGCTCACCCGCATTATCCGCAACCGCACCCATTGAACATTGATATTCATATTTTTCACCCGCTGCATTTTGTAACAGCAATTCAACGGCACGAAAATCTTCGCCTTTCATCGCACGCGCTGCAACTGTAATGGCTTTTTTACGCGATTCCTTGGCAACAATTAACTGTATAAAATCTTCACCAATTATTTGTTTCCGAGAATAACCAGATGTAGATATGGCTTCTGGATTGGCTTCAATAACGCGCCCTTTTTTATCGATAATCAATATGGGCAAAGGTGCATGCTGCACCACATAACTGTAACGCCTTTCGCTTTCCAGCAATTTTTTTGTATTCAGTTCTAAGGCTTTTTGTTTGCTCATATCTTGACCAATTGAAATAATCACTGGATTATTTTCATCATCAAGCGCCATGCTGCGGGAAATGGTTAAATCTGCTGTGCTGCCATCAGCGCGTCGAATGGTCAATTCCTGTCCTTGAATTTTCTCACCCTTCGCAACTTGCTTTTCAATTTGCCTCAACTGCTGTCTATTTTGCTCGGTACCAAATAATTCTTGGTAAGTTTTACCAATTGCAAACTTTCTGCTGTAACCAGAGAAACGCTCTGCTTCAGGATTCATCTCAATAATTTCATTGGCAATATTCATATATAAAATATTGACAGGCGCGCGTTCTACTAGAAATCGGAATAATTTGGCATTATTCTCAATTGATGCGGTGCGTTTTTGAACGATGGTTTCTAGATGCTTTTGCTGATGGGATAAATCCGCTTCCACCTGCTGGCGTTTGTGTGCTTCTATCGTCAGTCGCGCTAGATCGGTAATTGAACCGACATAATTTTGCTCATCGATTGTCCACTCACGCGCGCCATTTACATGCTCATGGCAAATAACGCCAATCACCGCATTATTCAACCATATCGTTCCATCCAGCATGGCGCCTATGTGGTTCTGGTGTAGATATTCCTGCGTAAAATCCGCGGTAGCGGCATGACGATGTACGTCATTTACCACAATGACCCGATTTTGTTGCAGATGCCTGAAATACTCAGGCATCTGTTCTGCTATCAATGGCTTAGAAACCGTGTGCATATTTTGGGATTTGATATACAAACTCAAACATTCAAGCTGGGTAGAATCTTGATTAAATCGCCATATGCTGACCCGCTCTACATCCAGTGCTTGTGCAGAAACTTGGACGATTTCTCTGAAAATGGCTTCTGGATTCTGCCAATTACCTAGTTGCATGGATGCTAGATGCGCCAGACTGGCATTTTGACGTTGCAAACGATGTTCACTTTGCAATAGTTTTTCTTGTGCCAATTTTTTTTGCACATTTTGAACATGCAGACGATTGATCAGCTTTTCTAACTGATGACTGCGTTTAAGATTGCCAAATAAATAGCCGCCGTACAGCACAGAAACAAAAAAAGCCGCACTTGCCCACTTGATAAACTGGTGATCTGCATAATATTGATAGGTAAACACCATATGCAGATACAGAACGGCAAGCCCGCAGACAAACAGCAAACCCATCATCAGGATTTTTTGTGTAGGAAAGTTGATGCGTTTGGATAATGTTTCCAAGCCCTGGTTTGGCGTTAGGAATTTTTGTGCAACCTGCTTTTTGATGCGCCAATTAAAAAAAAGTAGGCTTAATAGAATAAGCAAAAGGGCAGCAAACAGAGCTAGTGTGATTTCCAGTTTATATTTAACAAGCCAGTGCGCTTGAGATGAAAGCGTGTGACCAATAGTAGCAAATATGGCGGAGGATTGAATTAGGTAATTGGTGCCATATAAATTGGCTGACTGTGCTTGGGCAGATACAGGCGTTAGGACGGGTGAAAGTATGAAAGAAGCGATGATTAAAAAATCAGCTACTTTTTTCAAAAATTCGTTTTTAGCAAATCTGTCTTTAGCCAAGCAAACTCCTGACATAAACCATTATTTTTTAACGACTATATCAGTAAGCTTGTCAATTGACTAATTTCAATTTTTTCAGTGTATTAAGTTAACCATGGCTAGATTTAATTAACAGGAATGATTGTGTTTGTTGGTTTTATTGATTGCTTTTTAAGCCTCACGGTTACGCATAAAATCTGCCACGCCATACAATTGTTCGGCTAATTTTTGCATTAGCGCGTCATCCATCTTTAACACTTGCATGGCTTGTATCATGCAATACATCCATTGGTCGCGCTCACTTTCGCCAATACTAAATGGCAAATGCCTGCGGCGCAAAAATGGGTTGCCGTAGCGCTCTATGTACAGCTGCGGACCGCCTGTCCAGCCTGTTAAAAACATAAACAGTTTTTCGCGTGACAGCATTAAATCAGCAGGATGCATGTCGCGAATGGTGGCGGCTTTGGGGTCACTGTCCATCACGTCATAAAAGGTATCGACTAACTGACGAACTCTGGCGGTGCCGCCCTGCTCGCCGCCTAACAATGTATAAAAGGTAGATTTACTACTACCCGCTTCTTGTATTTTATCTAACATCGATATTTTAACGCTGTATGACTTAGCGCGTTGCAGCGCTTGGTTTGACTAGGCTAGCCACCAATTTTGCTCTCTGTCTGGCTTCATCGATATCTTTACCGATTGCCAGCGCAACACCCATACGGCGACGCATAAATGATTGAGGTTTGCCGAACAATCGAATATCGCTTCCAGGAACGCTTAGCGCAGCTTCTAGCCCAGCATATTGCAGATTATCGCTATCAACTCCACCGTAAATGACAGCGCTGGCACCCGCTTCTTTCATACTGACATCAACGGGCAAACCCAGAATAGCGCGCGCGTGTAATTCAAACTCACTTAATCTTTGCGAGCACATGGTCACCATGCCAGTGTCATGCGGACGTGGGCTGACCTCGCTAAACCAAACCTGATCATCTTTAACGAATAATTCAACACCAAATAAGCCCAGCCCGCCCAGACTATCAGTAATCGTTTTAGCAATTTGCTGTGCGGATTTAAGTGCGTTTACAGTCATTTTCTGCGGCTGCCAACTCTCGATATAATCGCCATTTTTTTGCACATGGCCTATTGGTTCGCAGAAATAAGTTTGCGTTTCACCTTGTGCATTTTTTGCACGCACAGTTAATAAAGTGATTTCATAATCAAAATCAATCTGCCCTTCAACAATCACCACGCCTTGATTCACACGCCCACCAGTCGCAGCATAATCCCAGGCGGCTTTCACCTCATTTGCCTGTGTGATGCGCGATTGCCCTTTACCACTGGAAGACATAGTAGGCTTAATAAAACAGGGGTAGCCAATGGCGGTCTTGCCTGTGCCGGCATTACCGTCAATCGCCTCTTGCAGCTCGATTTCGCTACGCGCAAAGGCATATGGTGAAACTGGTAATCGCAAATCTTCTGCCGCTAAACGACGAATACCTTCACGATTCATGGTGAGTTGCACCGCTTTGACGGTTGGAATAACCGTTGCCAAGCCTTCACGCTCAATATCAGCCAAAGCATCGGTATTCAATGCTTCAATTTCCGGCACAATAAAGTGTGGATTTTCTTGTTTGATTAACGCCTTAAGTACGGCGGCATCTGTCATATCAATGGTGTAAGCGCGGTGCGCTACTTGATGGCCTGGTGCATTGGCATAGCGATCAACTGCAATCACTTCCACGCCAAAACGTTGCAAAGCAATAATCACTTCTTTACCCAGTTCGCCGCTGCCAAGCAACATAACTTTAATTGCAGAACCTGTTAGAGGAGTGCCTATTTTCATGCCTGATACCTAGTTTGAAAATTAAAAAATGACTAGAATAATACCATGCGTCAACATAGAAATCTCAGGCTTAGTCATGGCTAAACTAATAGACTTGGTGTTAATAGGGGATGGATTAAAAACTGATGCCGTGCTTATCCATGCGATAGCGCATGGTCATGCGGGTAATGCCTAATTGGCGCGCAGCTTCAGATACATTATTATTTGTTGATTCTAACGCATTTAACAGCATGCTTTTTTCGGCTGCATCTAAGGTTAATTGCGATTGTTGGCTGCCTTCATTAAGCACTTTATTTTTATTATCGGTTAAATTTAAATCGCTGGCACTAATTTGGCCTTGGCTACTTAACAACACGGCGCGGCTAATTTGATGGCGTAGTTCGCGCACATTTCCAGGCCAGTTGTACTGCTGCATCGCATCCATTGCGGATTGACTGAACTGATGTATGCTTAAGCCATAGCGCTTTTCGGTTAATTGCATAAAATGCCTTGCCAGCTGCAATATATCGCTACCCCGCTCACGCAATGGCGCAAGCGAAATCGTCATCACATTTAATCGGTAATATAGATCAGAACGGAATTGTCCTTTTTGCGACATCTCATGCAAATCACGGTTTGTTGCGGCAACAATGCGCGCCGGCACAACACGTTCTTTGGTTGAACCTAAACGCCTTACGCGACGACGTTCCAGTACACTTAATAACTTTGCTTGCAATGCTAATGGCAATTCGCCAATTTCATCCAGAAACAAAGTACCATCTTCAGCCGCCTCAATTAAGCCAGGCCTTGAACTCACTGCATTGGTAAAAGCGCCTTTTTCGTGCCCAAATAACTCACTTTCAATCAGCTCATTGGGCAAGGAGGCGCAATCAACGTGTACAAATGGTTTTTCGCTATTAACGCCTGAAGCGTGTAATAAACGTGCGGCAACATCTTTACCCGTACCTGTTTCACCTGTAATTAACACAGTTGGCGCGATAGAATCGGTTAAGTGTCCCACTTGCGCAATACGCGCAATTTGCATGTGAATACTTTGCGTGGCCGGACTATCGCCAATCAAAGTGATGCCATCACTGGAATGCGCGTTGCGTTGACGAGCGTAATCAAAACTGGCTTGAAGTGCCGATGTTTTTTCATTTTTTTGAACGATTAATAATAACTCTTCTAAATCAATCGGTTTTTTTAAGTAATCGTTTGCCCCTAATTTCATTGCGTTGACTGCGTCACTTACTTCACCGTAAGCCGTCATCACAATTGTTGTCATGTTTTTTGCAACAAACTCGCTTAATAGATCCAGGCCATTCCCATCTGGCAAACGCATATCCAACAGCACCATATCCGCACTGAACTGCTTACAAATAGCACGCGCGTCCGCCAAACTTTCAACATGCTCACACTCAAAACCTGCTTTTTGCAGGCGCTTTTGTACTGCGCGCGCAAACAGCGCCTCATCTTCTACAATCAGTATTTTTCTAGATTGATTAAAATGTGACGCTGACTCTGAATGACCAGAACCTGAGTCAGCGGTTTTAGAATATGTAGGTTGCGTGAGCAATTAAAACCTTAGTTAATCATTGAGTTAAAACAACTATTTTTTTGGTGCGGCGAATTCGTAACGAGCGCCTATCCATGCCGCTCTTGGTGCACCTGGCAATACGCTTAACACTTTAGCTTCTTCACCAAATACGCCATTTGAATCAAATAACGATTCAGCAAGACGACCACTCAAATTATAGTCACGGTCAAAAATATTGGTCGCTTTAGCAAACAATTTCCAGCCATTGCCAAAGTTATATTGCGTATCTAAGTTAACAACAACGTAGCCACTCAATTTTCCACGTCCTGTTGCGCAATCATCGCCGCCGTTACATTGCGCTGCGTTAGATTGATGACTGTTATTTTCGTTGCCCAATACATATTGACTTGAGTAGCCCACCAAATTGGTGCCAATATTCCAGTTAGGTGTAACAGCAAACTGACCGCGTAACTTCAACTGATGCTGCGGAATAACAGGAATTCTATCGCCTGATCTAGCCGTGTAAATGCCGTCTGTATCCACACCTTCAGAATTAGAGCCGTTAACAAAATCAACATCGGTGTCATAAGTGGCTTTTACAAAGCTGTATGAAGCGCTCCAGTTAAAGCGATTAACCAGTCCATTCAAGCCAAAATCGACACCTTGACGTTTGGTTCTGCCAATGTTTTTAAAATAACCAGCACCAGTTTGTGAGTTTGCAGCGGTAAACTGAATGTCATCGTGATTCACTGCCTGATAAATACCGGCATTCCAATTGATGTTATCGGTTAACTTACCGCGACCACCAAATTCATAGGTTTTAGCAACCACTTGATTCAATGGTGGATCGTCTGCCAAGGCAGCTGGCAACAGGCATGGATTTGCTGGATTAGAGCAACCGACTTCAATTGCTGTCGGCGCACGGCTGGACTCACTGTATGAGGTGTACCAAGTCAATTCTTTAGTTGGTGTATGGGTTAAGCCGATTGTTGGATTCAAACGCGTATAACTATCTCTTGCTGTAAGACTGGTCGTATTGGTAGGTGAATAATCGCCACGTAACGTATCCACGTTATCAATGCGCGTAAAATTCCAGCTGGCGCCGGTATTTAAATGCCATTTTTCGTTGAGTGATAATGTGTTATTTGCGAAGAGACGAGCCGTATATTGTTTGCCTGTTAAGCCAACAGTTTGACGCACCGGTAAAACACCGTCACCTTCAAAAGAAGGTCTTCTTGTTGGATCGAATACATCTTCACTACCAGCGCCCAGTCCAATTACATCACCGATCGATTCACTTTCAGCAGAAATATTGGCTTGCTCGGTTTGTTTAAAACGAATCAAGCTGTAATCATAGCCAGCACCAATGACAAATTGATTTTCTTTACCCATTAAGTCTTGGTCAAAAGTGAATTGACCTGTTACGCCATAAGTATCTTGTGAAGTTTTTGTGCGATTTAATACTGAGCCGATTAATTCACACTCATCCTCAATACAAGTCACGCCTGGATAACCTTCTAAATCAGGATTGCCTTCATTTACTTCTTCCCCAAATTCGGCTTCGTAACCGTCACCGTTTAAGGTCTTTCTGTTAGACTTTTTATAATAGATATTGCCCGAAAACATGGTTTTATCATTAAAGAAATGTGAGCCATTTAAAGCTAAAAAATGTGAGTAATTATTGGTGAAATCTGGGCGTGTATTAATCTGGTCACGATCGCCACGCAATAGAAACTCTGGTGTTAAACCATTGCCGATCAAATTATTATCAGCGCCGATATAAGTTAAATCTAATTTTGTAGAGTCGTTTTGCCAGCCTGTTTTACCAAACAATTGGTTAACGTGAGATGAGGAATAATCTCTCCAGCCATCTTCAGTAGTATGCTGATAGCCAAAAATATAATCGACAGAACCATCATCTGAAACGCCACCGTATTCGATTAAGGCGCGTTGACGACCCCAGGAGCCAGCTTCATATTCGACTGCGGCGCCCTGATTATCGCGACCGTTTTTTGTTTCCACCACAATCGCGCCGCCAAGTGTATTCAATCCGAATAAAGGATTTGAACCAGGCACAACCTGCATGCTACCAATCGCAAAGCTAGGAATTTTGTCCCATAAGGTCAAATCGCCAAATGGCTCATTCACACGCACGCCATCGATATAAGTGGATAAGCCTTGCGGATTGCCTAATAAAGGCGAAGATGAATAGCCACGAAAATTAATTTCAGGCTGCCAAGGATTACCGCCAAGTTCTGTCACCGTTACACCTTGCATATTATTATTCATGTAATCGGCAATCGAAACGCCTGTTTGGTCGTTAATTGCTTTGGGTGAAGCGTATTGGATATTGGCTGGCACTTTGTAAAGCGGCAAGCCAATGCCTTTTAGTGGCGTAGTTGAAAATACTTCAACTTTTTCTACACTAAGATTAGTTGGCTCTTCTGCTTGCGCTAATTGCGGAAAAGCGCAAGAAATCAGCACGGAAATAAGGGTTAATTGAGGTTTGATTGGTGATTGCATTTTAGTTTTAATTATATTTTGCATGTCGGTTCCCTAGAATTGAATATATAACATGCTCATTTAATGCAAAACTTGTACCAAAATCAGAAACTTAAAAAAACCGAATCAAATCAATGGCGAATAAATAAGTTGGTCATTGAAAACTATTATAAGCCAATAAATTGGTTATATACAACCACCAATTTGGTTATATATAACCAATTTAAATACTGTTTAAAAGCTGTTTTGGCGGTACATTTAGATAGCGACGGATAACCAACCAAGCCGCAAATGGGATCAATACAAAGGTTAGCAAAAATACACCTAAGGCTAAACTTACATTAAATTGATAAGGAATATCCAATACAAAAGTACTTAAGTAATAGCTAAGTCCCGTTGCCATGATAATCGCCACCGTAGCGGCAACCATACCAATGCTGGCAAATTCGGTAAGTGTGGCGATAGTGGTTTGCGCACGTGAAGCACCTAATACGCGCAGCAATGCAGACTCCTGTAAACGAGCGTCCAGCGTAGCGATAAGCGCTGCATACAAAACCACCAAACCTGCAACCAGGCAAAACATAAATACAAATCCAATCGCAAGCGCCAGTTTATTCATAATATCGCGCACCTGGTTCATCAAATTAGCAACATCAATCACGGTAAAATTTGGAAATTTTTGCACCAGTTGATTGAGCGCGCTATCTTGATTTTTGGGTAAATAAAACGCAGTCATGTAGCTGGTGGGATAATTTTTAAGCGTATCGACTGGCGTTACCGCAAAAAAGTTAGCGCGCATGCTGTCCCATTCCACCTTGCGAATGCTGGTCACCGTCAAAGTGATTTTGCTACCTGCGATATCGTAAGTTAAGGTGTCGCCCAATTTAATATTAAGCGCAGTTGCAATATCTTCCTCTAAAGACAGAAATGGCTTAGCCGCTTCATCCGCTTGCCACCAGCGGCCTTGTAGCAATTTATTGTCTGATTGCATTTGTGCTGCGCTGGATAAATTAAACTCACGCGAAGCAAGTCGTTTGGCGCGTTCTTCTTTAAATGAGTCCGGCGAAACCGCTTGATTATTAATCGCTGTTAATCTGCCGCGAATCATCGGAAATACTTGAGGCTTGCCCACACCAATGTCTTGCAGAAACGCTTCTGTGGAGCTCACCTGATCTGGCTGAATATTAATAATAAAGCGGTTGGGCGCATCTACTGGCAGCGAAGCGCGCCATGATTGCATCAGGTCGGTTTTAATCATCATTAATAGCATTAACACCATCGCGCCTAGACTAAAACCGATAATTTGCGCAATGGATAAACCTAAACGTCTGTTTAAATTGGCAAAGCCAAGCTTGATCGCATAGTTTTTATTATCGTCGGTTTGCTGACTTATTTTTTTGAGCATTTTTGCCAAGCCATATGCCAGCAAGCCTGCCACTAAACATATACCCAAAATGCCAGCTAAATACACAAAAGCCAATTGCAGTGTTTTAGCCAACAGGAACATCAATAAAATAATCACAATCAATATCGGCGAATATTTCAACCAAAGGGATACCGATTGTTCAGCATAATCGTGACGCAAAATACGCATAATTGGCACGTTTTTTAAGGCCTGAATATGCGGCAGCATGATGCTGAAGAGAATGGCAAAAGCTAAACTTAAGCCCATTAAAATCGGTGTAAAGTTTGGCGAAGGTAAGGCTTCTAAAAATAATCTGCCTGCAATATAAGCCAAGCCGTGCTGCAGGATATAACCCAGTAAGCAACCTAGCAATCCGCCTATCACTGCCAAATAAGCGCTTTGCAATAGCATCAATTTCTGTATATTGGCTTTGCTTGCGCCAAAACAGCGCATTAATGCTGCCGTATCTGTGCAACGCGCAATAAACGGTATGCTTGCCAGCAACATGGCGACAATCGATAGAACCACGCTGGCAAATGCACTTAAACTTAAAAAAGTTTCCGCCTTGTCTAAAGCACTTTTTATTTCTGGACGTGCGGTTTTAACATCTTCGACACGCTCGCCACGTTGCAATTTTGGTGTAATCTCGCTAGAAAATTGCGTGACTTTATCAGATGCGCCTGCCACCAGTAATTGATATTTTACCCGACTACCAAATTGCACCAATTGTGTTGCCGCAATATCATCTGCATGCATCATCAGCCGCGGTGCAAAGCTAAACATATCGCCCCCGCGCGATGGTTCACGTGCAAGAATACCGGCTATCTTGAAGCGAGTAGCACCCAATTCGATACTATCGCCAATCGCTAATTTTAAGGTATTGACCAAACGTGGCTCTACCCAAACCTCACCTTTTTCAGGAGTGTTTTGTACACTGACTGGTAATTGGTTATTGCTTAATTGCACACCAAAATCACCGCGCAATGGGAAACCATCGGACAAGGCTTTGATTTCCGCCAGCTGATTAAGCTCGCCATTAATCACCATACTGGGAAACTCTAATGTACTCGTGCTTTGCAAGCCGTATTGCTTGGCGAGTTGCTGATAAGATTGTGGAATGGCATGATCGGAGATAACCACTAAATCGCCGCCAAGCAGCAATCCACCCTGGGCATTAAGATGCAGCGCAATACGATTAATAAAAAAATTGACCGCTGTGATAGAAGTAACCGCCAGCACCAATGCCATTAACATGACGCGCAAATCACCCGACTTCCACTGCGAAAATAGTTGCTGACAAGCCAGTTTAATAATCATACAGATTCGCTCAGCTGGCCGTTATTCAAAGTCAATATACGCTGGCAGCGTTCTGCTAGCTTCATATCATGTGTGACTAAAATAAGCGTGGTACCAGCGGCATGGTTTAAATCAAACAACAATTCAATAATGCGTTCGCCCGTGGTTAAGTCCAAGTTGCCAGTTGGCTCATCGGCAAACAAAATAGCTGGCTGAGAAGCAAATGCGCGTGCGATTGCCACACGTTGCTGTTCACCGCCAGAAAGTTGTTTAGGATAATGCGTCAATCGCGCACCTAAACCCACTTTCTCTAGCGTTGCAATGGCTACTTGTTTGGCATTCGCTTGATTGGCTAACTGCATGGGTAGCATCACATTTTCCAGTGCCGTCATGGTTGGCAATAGTTGGAACGATTGAAACACAAAGCCCATATTTTTACCGCGAATCGCGGCGCGCGCGTCTTCATCTAAATCACTAAACGCAGCACCTTTAACCGTCACGCTACCGCTGGTTGGCTGGTCTAATCCTGCTAGCAGTCCCAGCAAAGTGGATTTTCCAGAACCGGAACTACCCACAATAGCCACACTCTCACCCAGCGAAACTTGTAATTGCAGGCTAGAAAGTATATCTATTCTGTTTGCTTCATCCCCAACGCTTTTAGATAAGTTTGTCGCCAGAATTGCAGGTATAGACGTTGTGGTAGGATGACGCGTTGATGACTGATTCACATTAATTGGGCTGTGCTCATTAGAAAGTAACATGTATGCGTTCTCGTTTATTGGATTTTTTGTCTGGTTTAATTAAGTCACTTGTGGCTAGATTGTTCAGCTCAAACTTTAAAAAAACTGCAAATTCAGCCTCTAATCTTGCTGTTAGTGTAGCTGTAATGAGTTTGGTTGCAACAAGTGCGCATGCCGCACAAACTATTGTTATTTTCGGCGATAGCTTATCTGCGGCTTATGGCATCCAACAAAGTGAAGGTTGGGTCACACTGCTGCAAAACAAGCTTGAACAGCAAAATTTAGATTATAAAGTGGTAAATGCCAGCATCAGCGGCGAAACCACCAGCGGCGGTTTAGACCGCTTTAAAGCAATATTGACAACGCATAAACCGAATATTGTCGTCATTGAACTGGGTGCAAATGACGGTCTGCGCGGATTAAGTGTAAAAGAGATGCAAAATAATCTAAATAGTATGATCACCCAAGCCAAAGCCGCCAAAGCAAAAGTGATGTTGCTTGGCATGAAAATCCCGCCTAATTATGGTATTCAGTATACCCAGCAATTCAGCGAATCGTATGTTAACTTGGCGCAGAAATATGACTTGATTTTAGTGCCATTTTTTCTGGACGGTGTTGCTGGCGATCCCAGCTTGATTCTAGATGACGGTTTGCATCCTAAAGCCAAGGCGCAAACCAGATTATTGCAAAACGTTTGGCCTCAACTTGAAAAACTACTGAAATAAAACTATTCAGGCAATAGCTATTCCTCACTACCTATATGCCAAGTCACGACTAAACCCATTTCATCTGAGTCGGCTTTAAAATTGGCATCAACCCCAATATTCGGAATGATGACCAAAACATCATTCAGGTAAATAATCGGCAATTGTTCGCGCTGCCATGGCGGTACATGAGAAATTTGCAATACAACTTTCAAACTTCGGCTGGGGCGATTTAAATCTGGTTTGAATCGCTCACCACCGACTCTGTTCTTAATCACTAAATCCTTGTGATTTAAATTTTTTAAGGCTAAACCTTCGCCGATTTTTTTGTTGAAAATTAAGTGAGCTTGATTGGGGAAATGCATAATAGATTCGCCGTTCCAGATGGTATTGATCG
>JAZKEJ010000019.1:0-5725 GCA_040387095.1 Pseudomonadota bacterium
TATATTTACTCAAATATTCCAACCAAAAGCGATCTGCTGAGTATCAGTTTACCGGCACTTTTTTTGCCATTTTCACAGGGTTAACGCTGTATCGTTTTTATGTGCTTTGCGCTGACAGAGCCCAACCAGTCGTACATTTGACCGAGTGGACATTAAACGAAGTGACTTTTCTGGCTTGTATGTTAAGTGTATTGGCCATTAACTTTGGGTTTATTGCGATGGTGAATAAAAGACTTGCAGAATTGCTTGCCCACAGCGCAGGACACGACTGGTTAACCGGCGCCTTAAATCGCGGAAATTTGGAGAAAGGTGCGGAACTGTTGACACTTGAGTCGATTAAAACCAATCAAATACAGGCGATGTTATTGATGGATTTGGATCAATTTAAAATCATTAATGACACTTATGGTCATTTGTTTGGCGATAAAGTGATTCAAATGTTTGCACAGTTGGCTAAAGATAGCATGCGAGAAATAGATTTATTAGGACGCTATGGTGGTGAAGAGTTTTGCATTTTAATGCCCAACGCCAGTGAATATGAGGCCTTAATTTTAGGTGAACGCATTCGTCAAAAATTTGAAAACATGCCGATTATGCTTGAAGATATCTCAGTCAAATGCACTGTCAGTGTTGGTGTATGCGACTCCAGCCGATTGGGCAGTGGCTTTAAAAGCATGTTCTCAGCTGCTGATCGATCGCTTTACGCGGCAAAAAATGCGGGCAGAAATAAAGTTATTTCATTTTCTAGTTTGTCATTACTCCATTCCTAAACTGAATACTTCTTTGATTTGAAGAGCGTGTTTTTGTCTATTTTCTGGTTAACTGAATTTATGGTGTAAAAATTGCTTTAGTTAACTAACATTGCTTGATTGAAATAATTAACAATCCTGTTAAAAAAAGTAAATTGATAAGCGTTGCTTCTGCAAGTGGCTAAAACAGCGGTTTACAGAGCAGTTAAGTTAGCTAAATTAATTAAATCACTTTAAGTACTTATACTTAAATAAAGAGGATAGATCATTAACTCAACACTAATGACTAAAAATTGCCATGAATGAAAAACTAAATAGAACCAGCATTTGCAGTATCGTATTTTTAGATATCATTGATTACTCAAAAAAATCCGTTTCGGAACAAATTGATATTAAAAATCAGTTTAATGAACTCATTAACCATTCGTTAAAAGACGTTGATCAAAATGAGCGCATTATTTTAGATACAGGTGATGGGGCGGCGATTGCTCATTTGGGTTCGCCAGAAGATGCTTTATTCGTATCATTAAACATTCGCGATGAGATTATTAAAAGCAATATTTTAAGTTCTATGCCTTTATATGTTCGATTTGGTATTAATCTAGGACCGGTACGGTTGGTGAGCGATATTAATGGTCAGCCCAACATCATTGGCGATGGTATCAACGTGGCGCAACGGATTATGAGTTTTGCCAAGCCTAATCAGATTGTAGTGTCGCGTTCATATTACGATGTGACTTCGCGTTTAACCCAAGAAATCTCACAAATGTTTGATTATTCTGGCATTAAACACGACAAGCATGTGAGAGAGCATGAGATTTACTCAGTACGATTAATGAAAGATCTTGCAACACCAGAAACTAAAACTGCTCAATCCGCGATTTATAAAGAGCTCACTAACAATTGGTTTAATCGTATCAGCTGGAAATATGTTGCGCTTTCATTACCTGCTTTGTTTACATGCGCAATTGTTATTAAATCAGCCGCATCCCCATCTGAGCCTTTAGAGACGACAGCAAGTTTAGAAGTGGCTGAGCAAATCCTGACAAAGCCTATTGATGCTACGGTTGAAAGAATGCCTGAAAATGGCAGTATTCAATTAGCTAATTATGCTGTCAATAATAAAATTGAAGCGGAAACTGAAATAGTTTCAGCTAATAAAATAGCTATTGAAGAACCATTGAAAAATACGCCAGAAAACAAACAAGTGCAGAAAAAAGTTGCCAAGAAATCAGATAGCAAAAAACTGCAAACTAAAAAAGTAGAAAAGAAACAGTCAACTGAGTTGCCACCAGAGTTTATTGTGCCAGAAAATGAAAAAACGCAGCCAAAAACAATCGCTAAAGTGACTGAGCCTCAGGTAAATGCTGAGTTATCAGCAGAAAAATCTGGCTGGAAAACATTTACGGATAGCGTCAAGCAAGGTCAGCAACGTAACTGCACGCAGGTTGAAATAACCATGAATCAATGTCACTAGTGCTTGAGCTAAGAGTCTATTTCGATAGTGGCAACATCGCTATTGATTGAAATTTCGTCGCTAACTGTTACGCTGTTTTGCTGGATCATTAGCAAGCGACTTTGTGGTGTTTCTAAACTAACGCGGCCAATTGCGCCACTGCGATAATCCGTCAGAAACGCCACTGCAGTTTTTTCCATATCCCATAAACCGTCATGACGTTTATAACTGCGGCGTTTGGCAATCGCCTCTAGCAAATCCACACCATCCATTTGCGCTACGTTTATTTTCATCGCGTCTAGCTTGTAGCGCGCATTGATTAAATCCGGATAAGTTTGCAATAAATTATCTGCCAAAAAAGTGGCCACATCTTCATCAATCACCGCATTTCGGCCGATTGCATGGCTAGCAGCCAACATATAGCCATCAGATTCATAAGCGATTTTTGGCCACATCATGCCAGGCGTATCTGTGATGCTAAACGTCGCATCCAACTCAAAACGCTGCTGGCTTTTAGTGACGGCTGGCTCATCACCAACTTTTGCTACGCGACGATTGAGTAGGGCATTCATCAGTGTTGATTTTCCTACGTTTGGAATGCCCATAATCAAAGCGCGTAAAGGCTTTAAATGTGTTCCGCGATGTGGCGTAAGCTTGCGGCAAACAGCGGGTATTTTTTTTGCATCGCCTGCTTTTTTACAGCTTAAAGCCACGGCTTTGGTGTTGGGAAGGTTGTTAAAGTAATTTAGCCAAGCTTCTGTCGCTTTGGGGTCGGCTAAATCTGCTTTGTTTAAAATTTTAAGATTAGGCCGTTGGCGAAACAATCGCATTTCGTTAATCACAGGATTATGACTGGCTTCTGGCACGCGTGCGTCCAGCACTTCGATCACCATGTCGGTAAATTCCATGGTTTCTTCCGCTTTTTTGCGGGCTTGGGTCATATGCCCCGGATACCACTGAATTGCCATTTTATACCTTAAAAATTAAAAGTTCGTCGCAATACTTTGTTGCCCATAATTTTGATTGCTCACGTATAAAACATACGCCACGCAATCAAAATTATCGCGCGCCTCGTCTTGCCTAGCCCGTTTGATTTTTATAGGCACAAAACTGTATGAATGTTTAACGATACGCAAAGCCCATCGTTATCGGCTTGTCGCCCAGTCATCATTAATGATCAAACGAAATACGCGCTTTGAGGTAGTATTTTAACACCTTAAGCTAACTCTTAAATTCAATTTTAATTATCACGTCCGCGATTGCCGCGCCGATGTTTTTTTTGCTGCTTATCTTGCCATTTCTCACGCACTTGCTCGCGTTCTTGTGGCGGACGGTTTTTGAATTCGCGTAGACGTTCTTTTGCTTGCGCTCTTTCATTTGGCGATAACTGTTGATAGCGTTGCAGGTTATCACGTGCACGTTCGCGCTGTTGAGGGTCCATTTCATGCCATTTGTTCGCACCTTTACTCAGGCGTTCTTGGCGCTCTGCAGTTAGTTCGCCCCAGCGACCTCTTAATGGCGCCAGTGTTTGCTGTTGCTCATTGCTTAAATCTTGCCATTCAATACCGTTATCCGCCACAGAGTAATGCTCAAGCTCTGCAAGTTCAAACTCGGCGTGCGCCATTTGCATAAAGCTAAAAAATAGACTCCATAAAATAAACCAATTTTTAAATATGGCTTTAGACGCGATTCTTAATGGCATGATTCTGGACTTTATTTTGCTTAATTGTAAGCTTACCGATGGGATAATTTTCATTTGCCAGACCTTAAAACGCTGATTTTTGACATGTCAATTTTAATACGCAACGTTAAACTGCATCAGCCGCATCTTGTTGATTGGGCGTTTTTTCACCATGCAATGTTTCTTCTGCCCAAGCATAGAAATCTGGGTCACTAATCACATCTAGATCTTCTGCATTATTCAGCGCTTCTAGCACTGCAGCTGGATTTTCATTGTTGTTGCTGGCAATATTTGTCACGCCATCCGTTTGTTGAGGATTAATCACCACCAAAACTGCGACTAAAGCACAAAAAGCCAACGCGCTCGCTGGCATCCAGTACTCACTCCAATATTGGCTAGATAACCAGTTTGGTTTAACCGTCTGGCTATTTAGTGCAAGCTTACGTCTATCAGCCAATTGCTGACGTGTATCTGAATCCAGCGAATCGACGCTGTGATCGAGATTAAGCTTGATTTTCTGATTAAAGATTTGATGGTTCAAGGTTTGCTTATTAACGTTATCTTCGTTCATGATCGTTACCCCACATTTACTGATGTTTATCCAATTGTTGACGTAATTTTTGCAGTGCACGCGCGTAATGCGTTTTTACGCTGCTTTCAGAGCATTGCATGGCAATCGCCGTTTCAGCAATATCCATACCTTCCCACACCCGCAGTAAAAAAACCTGTTGTTGTCGCAATGGTAGAGCGCTTAATTCCACATTCAAACTTTGCATAAATTGCGCATCCTGCAATTTGACGTCTGGCGAACTCGCTGGCGTATCTGGCTGCTGCTCCAGCATATCTTCTGCCTCTTCGTCATCATCCCAGTTCAGCCAGCTGCGCATGCGATTGCGTACACTTTGGCGTCTGTGCCAATCTAGAATACGTGTTTGCAATATGCTATAAAAAAGCGGTTTCCATTGCTCTGCTGGATGCGCGCCATACTTTTGTACCAGCTTCATCATGGCATCCTGCACAATATCCAGCGCTTCTTCACGGTTACCTGTCGCATACTGCGCCATCGAAAACGCGCGGCCTTCAATACTGGCTAAAAATGTTTGCATTGTAATGATGGCCACGCTTTGCAACTGTTCAATAATGGTTTGCTAATATTAATCCAATTAATCAAATTTAATAAAAATTAGTCGGTATAAAAGTTTATTTAAAATTTGCTGCCTATTTGCCCAAATTACTACTGTTCGCATAGTTAGCAATTGTGCCAAATGATGTCAATAAGTGTATTAATATGCTGCTTACCTTCAATGAATTTTAATTTTTTGCTCATTTTTCAATGATTAAGTTAAGCCTGTAATGCAAGACCGTTTCAATATCCTTACTCATTAAAACGCAGTCAGCAACGCATTGTCTACACGCAAACTGATTTTAAGATTTTAATTTTAAGTATTTAATTATTCATTCAAGCCATTTGCATTAAAATGGCTTTATGCAAATTCCTGACAATCTAAAATCACTGCTGCAGCCGAATCAATCCATCACATTACTAAAAGCCCTGCATATCCTTACTGTTGACGGAAAGCTTAACCAGGACAGCCGCCGCAAACTCAAACAAGTGACGCATTTAATCAATTTTATTGCGCCATTGTTAAATGAGGTATTTGTTTACAATACAAATCCAACCATTGTCGATCACGGTGCAGGCAAATCTTACTTAGGTTTCATTTTGTATGATTTGTTGTTAAAACAGCACGCAGCAGGGCAAGTTGTTGGCATAGAAACCCGGTCTGAATTAGTCGAAAAATCTAAAGTTTTAGCAGCTGATTGCGGTTTTGATCGCAT
>JAZKEJ010000020.1:0-4312 GCA_040387095.1 Pseudomonadota bacterium
TAGCAGCTTTAGTATTAGCTACGGTATGATACCAGTTTTAGCCAATTGAATTAATCAAACCCCATAATGGACAATGCAATTATCGACTTAACGCAATTAAAACAAATCACTCAGGATGTTCTCAAAATAGCCAAGCACGCTGGTGCATCATCCGCAGAAACTGAAGTGAGTTTTGGCACAGGGCAGAATGTATCGGTGCGTTTAGGTGAAACTGAGAATATTGAATATAACCGTGATAAAGGCATGTCGGTAACCGTTTATTTTGGTCAGCAAAAAGGGCATGCCAGCAGTTCTGATTTAAGCTCAAAAGCATTAAAAGATAGTGTAGAAGCAGCGTGTAATATCGCCAAATACACAGCAAAAGATGAATTTTGTGGTTTAGCCGATGCAGATTTAATGGCGACTGAAATCCATGATTTAAATTTATATCATCCTTGGAATGTGAGTGTGGAGGAGGCGGTAGAAATTGCAAAAACCTGTGAGACAGCAGCTTTGGAAGTGGATAAAGAACTCATCACTAATTCAGAAGGCGCAGGCGTGTCTAACAGCGAAAGTGTTTTTGCTTACGCCAATAGTCATGGATTTGTTGGTGGTTACGCCAGCACACGCCACAGCATAAGTTGCTCGGTTATTGCAGGTGATGACGACAATATGCAGCGCGATTATTGGTACACTAGCGCGCGCGATCAACTGGATATGGACTCTGCGCAATATGTAGGTAAATTGGCAGGCGAGCGTAGCATCAGACGTTTAGGCGCACGTAGCATCCAAACAGGCCAGTATCCAGTCTTATTTGAGGCGCCCCTGGCATCAGGGTTAATTTCTTCGCTGATTGGCGCGATTTCTGGCGGTAGCCTATATCGAAAATCTTCTTTTCTGCTGGATAGTTTAGGCAAACAAATTGCCGCCCCCTTGTTGAATATTCAAGAAAACCCACATTTAAATAAAGGCGTTGCCAGTAGTCCTTTTGATAGTGAAGGCGTTGCCACTAAGTCACGTCAATTAGTGGAAAATGGTGTTTTGCAAGGCTACATCTTGTCCAGCTATTCAGCTAGAAAGTTGGGCATGCAAACAACGGGTAACGCTGGCGGTAGCCACAATTTAATTGTGCAGTCTACTGGACAAGACTTTGCTGAATTATTAAAACTGATGGGAACAGGCTTATTGGTAACCGAAGTATTGGGGCATGGCTTGAATATGGTGACAGGTGATTATTCACGTGGTGCAGCTGGTTTCTGGATAGAAAACGGTGTGATTGCCTACCCAGTAGAAGAAATTACGATTGCAGGCAATATGAAAGAGATGTTGAAGCAAATAGTCGCAATAGGGACTGATGCAATTAAAAACAGCTCAAAACTGACTGGGTCAATCCTGATTGAGAAAATGACCGTTGCTGCTGGTTAAGTTAATTTGGTTAAATAAAAAAAGCCCTGTGTTTACAGGGCTTTTTTGTTCAAAAAACTTGCTTACTGAATGACATCTTCATCGGCGGGCTCAAAGCCGTCATCAGCGTCTAAGTTAACGGCACCGTCTGTAACTTGACTCGCTCTACGTTGTAAATAAGCATCGCGCAGAAATGAGTAAGGATCTAATGATGCGTTGTCGACTAAGTCCCCCGCATCTAATAGCTGCGCTCTTCTATCAATCAGCTGTGCAGTACGCAACTGATTATGTAAACGAATCTCACCAATATTGTGGGTATAAGTAATCGGGTCGGACGTTATGCTGTCGATTGCAAAACCTGTTGCGTCACGCACAGAGCTTGGACCTAACAACGGTAGTACCAAATAAGCGCCATTGCCTACGCCCCAATAACCTAAAGTCTGACCAAAATCTTCTTTACGATTAGGAATTTTATCCATGCTTGCTACATCGATAAATCCAGCCAAACCAAAAGTGGTGTTAATGACGAATCGACCTGCATCTGTAAATGCATGCGCAAATTTTAGTTGTAGCAAATCGTTTAAGACGGTTGTAATTGAACCTAAATTATTGAAAAAGTTGTTAAAACCTTTGCGAATTGGAGACGGGGTAATTTTCTTATAAGCAGTAGCAACCGGCTTGATCACCACTTTATCGGCGACGTCATTAAATTTATATACGCCGCGGTTCACGCTTTCTAGCGGATCTTTATTGGTTGTGGCACAACCGCTTATCAATAAAGCGATTAAGCAGCTTGTAAAAAGGGTGATTAATTTTGAATACATTATGATGTTCACTTAAATTTGTTTAATTTTTAATTACTTTATTAGTTGTTTTTAAACCGTATTTTACCAAACACAGCGTTAACATTATCACCGACCGCTTAAGTGTTGTCTACTGGTAAAATTTTAACAATTTATACACGCTATTACCTATTCTGTAGAAACAACATTCACAGTGCGTATGTGCAGTAGCTTCATTAACTGTTTGAAAAGTGAAGCAATAACTATGCCTTAGCTTTAGCGGTATCGACTTCACTTTTATTTAACTGAGAATTTTTATATAAAGATAAGGCCAGTTCTCGCTGTGCGGCATGATTAACAATTGGCGCAGGATAGTTTTTGCCAATAATTACACCAATAGACTGTTGGCGAAGTGGCGGAATTAACCACGGCGCATGTATTTCTTTGTCATCACACTGGCTCAATTCTGTCACGTATTTGCGTATAAACTTGCCAGAACTGTCAAACTTTTCGCTTTGTGTAACTGGGTTGAAAATTCTAAACCAAGGCTGTGCATCGCACCCAGTACTGGCTGCCCATTGCCAGCCGCCATTATTAGCGCTTAAATCAAAATCAATTAACTTTTCGGCAAAATAGCCTTCGCCCCAGTGCCAGTCGACGAGTAAATCTTTCACTAGAAAACTTGCTGCAACCATACGCAGACGATTATGCATAAACCCAGTGCTATTTAATTGCCGCATAGCCGCATCCACTAATGGATAGCCAGTTTGGCCATCGCTCCACGCTTTAAATAAGGCTTTATCGTTTGGAAAAGGTAAGGTTTCATATTCAGCTTTAAAGGCTTTTCCTTCAGCAACGCTTGGGTTGTGATGCAATATTTGGAAGTAAAAATCGCGCCATATCAGCTCATTAAGCCAGCTCTGGCTGCCAATATTCGCGGCCTGCATAGCTTCACGTGCTAAATGGCGAATCGATACAGTGCCAAATCGTAAATGTACCGATAGATAGGAAACGCCTTTAATTGCTGGAAAATTACGCGCTTCTTTATAGCGGTTCATTCGCTGCTTGAAATCATCAAATAGCGCCAATCCGCCCTGCATGCCGGTGGGCAGACGCATGCTAGATAAATTGGTGCGTTCAAAACCCATGCTTTCCAGAGTTGGCAACGGTTTTGGCGCAGGTTTAGCCAAGTTTTGAATATAACTATCTACTGGATAAGGCTTTACATAAAAATCGTTAACCGTTTTAAGCCACATATTTTTGTATGGCGTAAATACGCCATAAGATTTACCGGCCAAGTTAAGAATCTCATTTTTTTCAAAAATCACTTGATCTTTGTAGTGATAAAAATCAATTTTATGTTGTTGCAATACGCTGGCAACCAGTGTGTCGCGCTCAATAGCACTGGATTCATAATCATGATTCGTCAGTACCGCTTCAACTTGCAGTGATAATGCCAGCTGTGGAATTTGCACTTTGGCGCTGCCGTGCAAAACGATTAAATCACCACCTTTTGCTTGTAGCGCAGTCTTTAACTCTTCAACACTTTCCCAGATAAATTCTACGCGGCGGTCTGCTTTATCTTTGAGCTGATCCAAAATATCGGTATCAAATACAAAAGCACAATAGACCTGGCTGGAGGTTTTTAATGCATGATAAAGCGCAGCATGATCATAGTCGCGTAAGTCACGTCTGAACCAAACTAAGGATTTTTTGTAATATTTTGTGTGGCTCATGCTAAAAAAGACAATCAAAGTGCTATCTAGTTTAACAAAACCTCAAGATTAATTGATGTACGAGCAAATAAAACTTGCGTTCAGAACGTGATTAACTTTCAAAGCTAAAAGTTAGCTTCTAGCGCCAAACATGTATTTTTTCTCAATTTCTGCTGCTGGTTTAACGGCGATTATTTTAGCAACAGTTTCAGTGGGTGCGTTGTTTGCGATGATACCCAGCATGGCCTGAACTTCGAGTGAAAGCATAATTAATTCTTCATCGCCTTGTTCAAAAGCCTTTTGAAACACCTCTGCGCTGTAATCACTGTCTTTAAGCAATCTGGCAGGATTAACTGAACCGATTAATCTTCTTGCGGACACTGAAAATTTTGATAATAAAACTAAACTTTTGTTATCCATCATGAAATCCTC
>JAZKEJ010000021.1:0-3570 GCA_040387095.1 Pseudomonadota bacterium
AAGCCCACTTGCTCAAATAACAAATCGGCTAAATCAGCCTTTGTTAAGGTCATACATTTTCCCCTGAACGTCTTTATTCATTAATTTTTGTACTATTTTTTGTTTGTTGGTTTTCAATTAACTATTTAATGGTTAACCACATAAAATATGTTAATTACGCAATGATGCGCCAAATTGATTTTCTAATAATTTTAGCAATTGTGCCATTGCAGCTTCGGCTTCAATATCTACCAAAGTTTTATGAGTATCTTGCATAAGTACTGATAATGCAAGGCTTTTTTTATTTTCAGGAATACCTTTTCCCTGATATATATCAAACAGTTGCACTTGTGTCACCAGTGGAATGCTGGCATTTTTTACTGCGTCGATTATTACTTGAACTGGTTGATTCACATCGACGATGATGGCCAAATCGCGACGTATCGCCAGTGTTTTCGGTACTTCAGAATAGCTTGCAACAGGCTTTTGTAATAAAGGTGGAACTTCCAACTCAAACAAAAAGCAGCTTTTAGCCAAATCATAATGTTGCTGCCATTTTGGATGTAACTTTCCCAGCCAACCAATTGCTCTGCCGTGTAGATAAATACGCGCTGACTGGCCTGGATGTAGAGCGCAATGGGCTGCTACACGATATTCGGCGTTGCCATGGGTTAATTGCTCAACTGTCGCTTTTATATCATAAAAGTCGACATCCCTAGTTGTCGCGCCCCATTGTTCGGGCTGAAACGCGCCATAATGCAGCCCTGCAACACGCGCTTGTTCAGTAAACCCCCGTTGCGCCTGATGGTAGCTTGAACCAAGCTCAAACAGTATCGCTCGCTCTTGCTTGCGATTGATGTTGTAAGCCAGTGTATCCAGCAAACCGCCCCATAAGCCGCTACGCATCACACTTAAATTGCTGGCAATCGGATTTTTTAACTTGATCGGTTGCACATTGCCCAACAAATCACGCTCCCAACTTTCGTCAACAAAGCTATAGGTAATGATTTCTTGATAGCCCTGCGCTTGCAAAGCGTCATGCAACCATGCCGTATTCAGTGTAGCTTCTGGTGCATCCAGCATATTCAAACTGGCAGTTGGTAGGATGGCCGGAATTTTATCGTAACCGTGTAAGCGGGCTATTTCTTCAATCAAGTCCTCTTCGCGCGCAATATCAAAGCGGTAACTCGGGGACTTAACCACAAAAATATCATCATTTTCTGTGAATTTAAAACCCAATTGTGTGAGTAAAATGGCAACCGTTTGCTTAGGAATAGTGATTCCCAACACAGAACATAGCCGCGAATAACGCAATGTGACAGAAACGCGTTCTGGTAGTTGGTTAACTATCTCAGTTATTTCGCCCGCATCGCCTCCACAAATATCCAGTACTAAAGTAGTTGCACGCTCGAGTGCCAATTTTGTGTTACCAAAATCCACGCCACGCTCAAAACGGTAGGATGAATCGGTACTTAAACCTAAGCGACGCGCTTTGCCCGCAATTACGTTTGGTGTAAAAAAAGCGCTTTCTAAAAAGATATTGCTGGTGCTATCTGTTACCGAAGTTAACTCTCCACCCATAATGCCTGCCAATGCAATCGCACCGCTGTCATCCGCAATCACCAAATCATCGCTGGCTAACTTCACTTCTGTATTATTGAGTAATTTAATCTGTTCATTTTCTGTTGCAAATCGAACCTTAACTTCGCCATTAAGTTTAACTAAGTCAAAGGCATGCATTGGCTGGCCAAGTTCCAGCAATACATAGTTGGTAATATCCACAATCGCGCTAATGCTGCGTACACCGCTGCGTTCAAGATTACGCACCATCCAGTCCGGTGTTTTTGCTTGTGCATTCACATTTTCGATTACGCGGCCATAATAAGCAGAACAAGCTTCTTTTGCATCAACGCTTACCGCCTGTGTCTTTGCACTTTTAATCTTATTAGCATCAAGCACAGGCAAGGTCAAAGGCGCACCTGTAATCGCTACCACATCACGTGCAATACCTAAAATACTTAAGCAATCAGCACGATTAGGCGTTAATTTTAAGGTTAATGTATGGTCATTTAAATCCAAATATTCACGGATATCCTGCCCCGCTGGTGCGTCATTTGGTAACTCTAACAAACCAGCGGCTTCAGCGGCTAATCCTAACTCTTTGGCAGAACACATCATGCCAAACGACTCTACACCACGCACTTTTGCGGCTTTAATACTGATGCCTGGTAGCTTTGCGCCTACCAAAGCACAAGGCGCTTTTAGGCCTACGCGCGCGTTGCTGGCACCACAGACAACTTGTAAAGTCTCATGCCCAATATTCACTTTGCAAACTTGCAAACGATCGGCATCGGGATGCTTAACCGCCTCAATAATTTCGCCAATCACGATATTGCCAAAAGTAGGCGCAACAGGCGTCACTTCTTCCACCTCAAGTCCTGCCATTGTTAGTGCGTGGCTGAGCTCGGCGGATGAAATAGCGGGATTAACAAACGTACGTAACCAGTTTTCGGAGAATTGCATAGGGTTTAATTAGTCAGCTTGATTATTTAAATTGCGATAGAAAGCGCAAATCATTATTAAAGAAATGGCGTAAATCATTCACACCATAGCGCAGCATGGTCAAGCGTTCCACACCTAAGCCAAACGCAAAACCGCGGTATTTTTCGCTGTCAATATTCACATGCTTGAACACTTCAGGATGCACCATGCCGCAGCCACCAATTTCAAGCCAGCCGCCATTCCAGCTCATATCCATCTCAGCTGATGGTTCGGTAAATGGGAAAAATGAAGGCCTAAACCTAACAGTTAAATCATCACGCTCAAAAAATTTCTGTAAGAAATCTTGAACCACGCCTTTAAGATTGGCGAAGCTGATATTTTCATCCACCCATAAGCCTTCAACTTGGTGAAACATGGGTGAATGCGTTGCGTCAGAATCCACTCGATACACCCGCCCAGGCGCAATAATTTTCAACGGTGGCTCTTTATTTTCCATATAGTGGATCTGTACAGGCGAGGTATGTGTTCTTAAAACATTGGATTCTTTTTTACCATCGTGCTGCACATGATTTATATCCACATAAAACGTATCATGCATGGCGCGCGCTGGATGATTTTCAGGGATATTTAATGCGGTGAAATTATAAAAATCCGTTTCAATTTCAGGGCCTGTTGCCACATCAAATCCAATCGAATGAAATAACTTCTCAATGCGCTTTAATGTGAGCGTCACTGGGTGCAAACCGCCTTGTGACTGAGCACGCGCAGGCAAGGTAACATCCAATGATTCGGCTGCTAATTGTTTAGCTTGTTCGGCATTTAAAATCGCCTCACGACGCGCATTCAATGCCGCTTCCACTGCCTGCTTCACCACGTTAATCGCGGCTCCTGCGGCGGGACGCTCTTCATTTGATAGCTTGCCCAAGCCTTTTAGTGCATCCGTTAATGCGCCTGTTTTACCCAAATATTTAGCTTTAGCATTTTCTAATGCAGGCATATCTGAACAAGCATTAAAGTCGGCAAGCGATTCTGAAATCAGATGTTCTAAATTAGTCATGCGATATTTTAACTTAAAGTAATGTGTTTGTT
>JAZKEJ010000022.1:0-2121 GCA_040387095.1 Pseudomonadota bacterium
ATTGGCGTAATCAAACGCACTGCTTCATCTGTACCTGAAGAGCGCACATTGGTTAATTGTTTGCCTTTAATCGGGTTCACAATCAGATCGTTATCTCGACTATGAATACCAATCACCATGCCTTCGTACAATTTATCGCCTGGCACGGCAAACATTTTGCCGCGATCCTGTAATTTCCATAGCGCGTAAGCAACCGCTTCGCCATGTTCAGCAGAAATCAGTACACCATTACGACGGCCTGGCATATCAAGTTTAACCGGTGCATATTCATCAAAAATATGTGCCATTAAGCCTGTACCGCGCGTCATGGTTAAAAATTCACCTTGAAAACCGATTAAGCCACGCGCTGGAATTTTGTATTCTAAGCGCGTGCGACCATTGCCGTCCGATTCCATATTTTGCATTTCACCACGACGGCGACCTAATTCTTCCATGGCTGCGCCTTGGTGCTCATCTTCCAAGTCTACGGTTAGAATTTCATATGGCTCACATTTTTCGCCATTCACTTCACGATATACCACTTTTGGTTTACCAACTGCCATCTCAAAACCTTCGCGGCGCATAGTCTCTAAAAGAATCGTCAAATGCAATTCGCCACGACCTGAAACGCGGAAAATATCGGCATCTTCGGTTTCATCGACACGCAATGCCACGTTTACTAATAACTCTTTAGTCAAGCGATCACGAATTTGGCGTGAAGTCACAAATTTACCTTCAGTACCCGCCAATGGTGATGTATTCACCATAAAGTCCATTGTCAATGTTGGCTCATCTACACCCAAATGCGGCAAGCCTTTTGGATTTTCGCGGTCACAAATCGTAAAGCCAATCCCAATATCATCCAAACCAGAAATAATCACAATATCGCCCGCTTCAGCTTCTTCAACCGGTACGCGCTCTAAACCTTTAAAACCAAGCACTTGGTTAATTTTACCTGTGGCGACTTGCTTATCTTCATTCATGATTGTGACAGCTTGGCCGGTCTTGATTTTACCGTTGGTCACACGACCAACGCCAAGGCGACCCGTGTACGTAGAGTAATCTAATGCTGAAATTTGCATTTGCAGCGGCGCATTACTGTCGCCTGCTGGTGGTGAAACATGGCTGATAATAGTGTCAAACAGCGCACGCATATTGTCAGACGGCGTTTTCATATCCAACATAGCAAAGCCATTTAACGCAGATGCGTATACAACTGGAAAATCTAATTGCTCATCAGTAGCGCCTAGGTTAGCAAACAAATCAAAGGTATGATTGATTACCCAATCGGTACGTGCGCCTGGACGGTCTACTTTATTAATCACTACGATTGGTTTTAAACCAAGCGCTAAGGCTTTTTTGGTGACGAAACGCGTCTGCGGCATTGGGCCTTCAACAGCATCTACCAGCAATACAACGCCATCCACCATACCCAATACGCGTTCTACTTCACCACCAAAATCGGCATGGCCTGGCGTATCGACAATATTGATATGCGTGCCTTCGTAAACCAAAGCGGTGTTTTTGGCCAAAATAGTAATGCCGCGCTCTTTTTCAAGATCATTGCTGTCCATCACACGCTCTACTACGGCGTGGTGAGAAGCAAACGTGCCAGCTTGTTGTAAAAGTTTATCAACCATGGTGGTTTTACCATGGTCAACGTGGGCGATAATTGCGACGTTGCGCAAATTGCGAGGAGTGCTCATTATTAACTGCCGTAGGTTTGAAAGGGCGCGATTTTAACACATAAACCAGCATAAACTGCTGACTGAACCCGAATAAACCTTTGACAAACTAAAATTAATGCTTATAATGCGCACAACTTAAAGCTAAGTTAGCAATAAAGTTTAGTTTTAGACTCATTGCCCTGACCCACAGTTGCTCGTGAAATGTTGAAGCGACTATCATATAGATTCTTTCTTACAAGTAATCTATCTTTTACTGGTTAGCGGCTATGCCCGTGCGCTGGTAAAAAGCATTTAAAATATTATTTTATAGATATATGCTTTACGCGTTTTATGCTGAACAGTTATTTTTTAAAATAGCCTCAGCATTGATGTGATTGCTTGCGCCCTTTTTGTACTTACTAGAAAGGGACATCATTTTGTCTTTTGATTCATTAAATCTACACCCAACCATTTT
>JAZKEJ010000023.1:0-13654 GCA_040387095.1 Pseudomonadota bacterium
ATGCTCTTCGCATGCGAAAGTAGGTCACCGCCAAGCTCTTTATACCAAATCAGCGCCATGCTGGTTTACTTAAAGCCTCCAATATGGAGGCTTTTTGCTTTTATACACACGCTAGCTTGGTCAGCCTATTGTCTTTTATTATCAAATAAAGGTATATTGAAATATCTAAACAAAAGTAGCGACCGATGAAAACAATCCTTCTAAGTTGTTTATTAGTAATCTGCGTGCCTGTATTTGCCCAAACTACAGACGTTAACAACGATTACGGAGCATGCAATAAACATTGTGTCCCGGTGAATTTAACGCGTGGCGAGCTTGACAAGGCTTTAACGCGTAGTAATGTACGCGACGATTTATCGATCAACAGAAAAATAGATGAGCTGGAGTCTGGCAAACAAATTAATCATTTAATGCGTAGCAGCGATAGCACACAATTACAGATGGGTAGAAAAACTGATAGGCTCAATCGAGGTTCAGAAACTGAACTTTTGCAAATGAGCAAAGTTCGTGATGATTTATCGCGCGGTTATGCCAGCAATGATTTAACCAGAAGTCAGAAAACCGGCTACTTGTCCCGTAATACAGTTAACGATAATTTAAGTTTTAGCAGAGTGCGCGATGATTTATCGCGTGGCAGAGACTCTGCGATATTAAGTCGTTGCGAATAGTTGGTTAATTCTCAACGACTAAATCTGGCACATAGTTAAACGCTATTTTTACTTGAGATGCATACAGCGCATTATGCGCCCCACCTAAATAAATCGTGTTTTTGCCATATCGATTATTCAGTTTATCTAAAATAGTATTCAGTTTTTTATCACCCTCAACAACATTGGCTTCAAACAAATCGACGATATATTCCTGGTTATTAATAAAATTTGAAAATGAAATGCCCACCGCCTGTGGAACCACTTTTTTCGCTGGATATTTTGCCCAAAGTGTTTCGAAAATATGGGTAATGCCTGATGTATTATCAGTAGGCGAGCAATTCGCTTCAATCACCCAAGTAGGGTGATTGGTAAACTTAACCCGCACATGAATCTTAGACGCGCGTAATTGATAGCTGCGTAAACGCACACAGGCTTTTTGCAGCAGCCTGTGCAAAACTGAAAGCGCGCCATGTTGCGTTCGCAATTCTGGCGGCAGTACATGAGAATGCCCCAAACTTTTTCTGTCGGTGCTTAATCGAATTATTTCAATGCCGCGTAACTTATCATACATGCGTTCGCCTTCCACGCTGCCCCAAGCGGCTCGCAATTGCTGTTTGTTGGCTGCATATAAGGCTTGCATCGTGGTTAAACCATAATGGTTAAGGCGTTCTTCCATACGCCTGCCAATGCCCGTCAAATCTCTCGGTTTTAAACCATATAATTTTTCAGGAATATCTTGCTGCTCAATCACCACGCAGCCATTGGGTTTTTGCATATTAGATGCAAGTTTTGCCAAAAAAGTATTCGGCGCGATACCGATAGAGCAATGAATAAATGGATACTGTTTATGGATTTCGCGCTTAATCTTGGCGGCCAATTTAAGCGCAACGTCTTTTTGCTGTTGCGAACCGGTTAACTTACACACCATTTCGTCAATCGATAATACTTTTTCCACATGCGTGCACGATTCTACGATTTCGATGAGTTTGTGGTGATACTCTATGTAAAGCGGCGGTCGTGCTTGAACAAAAATCATCTCTGCACAAAGTTTGCGCGCATCGCGTACGCCGGTGCCGGTTTTAATACCGAATTGTTTAGCTTCATTACTCGCCGCAATGCAGCAAGTGGTTTCCGCCATCACGGCCAGCACGCCAATCGGTTTGCCACGATATTCGGGAACCAATTGTTGCTCCACTGAAGCAAAGTAAGAGTTAAAATCGACGTATAAAGCGTTTAAAGACATGGTTGAATATTGCGCAAAATTTTAGAATGAATGTAATGTTTTGAATGAAATATTGACTAACTATTGTAAGACTTAACCCTCAATTTAGGTCAGTTTTTAATAAAAATTTAAAGGTGAATATGATGAGCAATCCACAAATTGCAGTTTTCGCAGGCGGATGTTTTTGGTGCACAGAACCGGTTTTTAGCCAGTTAAAAGGCGTTCAACAAGTCGTTTCTGGCTATATCGGCGGCCACACGCTTAATCCAACTTATAAAGATATCTGCAATGGCGATACTGGCCATGCAGAAGGCATTCAGATTACTTTTGATGCCGAGCAGATCAGCTTTGAAATGCTGCTGGATATATTCTTTGTATCGCACGATCCAACCACGCCAAATCGTCAGGGCAACGATGTTGGCACGCAATATCGCTCTGCGGTCTTTTGCCAGAATACTGCACAACGTGAAGCTGTTGAAAAAAAGATTAACGATTTAAACGCTGCAAAAAGATTCAACGCGCAAATCGTTACCCAAATCAACGATGCAGAAACCTTTTACGCGGCGGAAGATTATCACCAATATTATTTTGATAAAAACCCAAGTCAGCCGTATTGCTTAGCAGTTGCCGCGCCTAAAAAAGAAAAAGTGCGCACAAAATATGCCGATTTGATTAAAGATTTACCGCAAGATGCTTAAATACAGCACACTTAAATATTGCTGAAGCTTTTGTGTGAATTTTTTGAGTGATTTTGACGGTTAAGTCTTGCTACTTAACCATTGCCTGCGCCAAAAAATTAGTATCATAATCGACGCAATCGTTGCCATTAAACCGATTGCCCACCAAAAGCCATCGGCGTCTTTTAACCACGGCATGCGCTCAAAATTCATCCCAAAAATGCCAGAAATCAGCGTGGCTGGCATAAACAGCATCGTCACAACCGTCAAAGCGCGCAACTCCAGATTCACGCGATTACTCATGCTCGCCATATAAATATCCATCATACTGCTCAAACTATCGCGAATTGATTCTAGTGATTCAATAAAATTCACCGTGTGATCATACACATCGCGCAAATACGGCATGGTACTTTCTTTAAAAAACTCGCTCTCATTGCGGATTAAGTTATTCATCACCTCGCGCAGCGGCCAGACCGCGCGCCGCAATTCAACGCTCACTTGTTTCAGTTGATGGATATTCTGCAATTCTGTATTGGATGGTCTGGACAACAACACCGCTTCCAATTCCTCACTCGCATCGCCTACATCTTCCAGTACGCTAAAATACCTGTCCACCACGCTATCCAGCAACGCATAAGCCAGATAATCCACACCTTGCTCGCGAATATTGGCGCGGCTTGCGCGCAGTCGAGTACGCACTGGTTCAAAAATGCCGGTCGAACGCTCCTGAAAAGTCAGCAGATAATCATGGCCTAAAACAAAACTAATCTGCTCAGAATCCATGCTGTTATTGCTTTTATCATACTTAAAACTTTGCACTTCTAAAAATACATAATCGTCGTACTCATCAATTTTTGGCCGTTGTTGCGTGTTAAGTATGTCCTCTTGCACTAGCGGATGCAGATGAAACAAATCGCCAATTTGTTTAATTAAATCCGCATCATGTACGCCATGCACATTTAGCCAAACTTTTTTACCCGCCTTGCTATATTCCGCCAGATTAAAATTCGCCAGCGTGTCGGCAGTTAATTCATTTTCGTTAACATCCATTCCGTTATAAACCGTTAACGTAATCGTTGGCTTGGTGGACGCCATTTCTGCATCCATATTCCCTACATAAACTAATGAGCCAGGCGGCAAACCGATTTTTTTGGACAGCTTGTTTTTAGAGGATTTGCGGGATTTTTTCATAATTGGTTATTAACTGAAACATGAATACTAAATCAGCACAATACTTTCAACCCAAATCTGTTCATAAGCGGCTATTTTAAGGCTAGCAGTATCATCAGCCCTAATAATTTCGGCTGGCGACCTTTTAGCAAAAGCATTGAGTGATTGGGTTAGTGTGTATGCTGTAATGCCATCAATAAAAATTGCTCTATCATGGAGTGTACGCGGTGTCGCAAGACGAACAGACAATGGCCTTTTTGTTCCGAATTGTTTTATCCAGTTTTGTGAGGCTGGTTGTAATGTACTCTTATGGTCGTTTTGGTCAGCCATTAGTCTAAAGTTTATGTTTTCAGGAACTGCTGTACCAAATTCGGTTAATGTAACTTCATCCATGTATGGGTCAATTATAAATACATCTTTTTTTGCATTGCTTAATATTTTAGATACTGCGGAAAAAGCATCAAAACTGTTACCTATAGGAATAAAAGCGCCCGCTGAGCCTGCAGGTGCTGAAAGCTCAGCGGTGGCTAAAGCTCTATATATTATTTGATGTATTTTTAAGACAGCAGAGTTTCTAGCGGCTGAATAAAGATGGTCAACATGAGTTTTGAAGCTAACAGTGTCTATTACATAGCCTGTTTGCCTTACAAGAGCAAAAGCTCGACCTAGCCATTGATTTACTTCAGGAATCATTAGGTCACAAGAATTTAAATCTGGCATTGTTTCTATAAGTCGACCTAGTTGACGATAAAGGTTTTCGGATATGGCCATAAAGCATATTTCCTTAATTTTTAGATTAGTACTTTTTACTTCTGCCAAGCATCCCGCAAAGTAACCGTACGGTTAAATACTGGTTTGCCAGCAACACTATCTTTTCTATCTGCTACAAAATAACCATGCCGTTCAAACTGAAATCTGTCTTCTGGCTTTGCGTCCTTTAAGCTGGGTTCCAGTTGCGCGGTAATTGTTTTGACAGAATCTGGATTTAAATCATTTAAATAATTTCTATCGCCAGAACCGGGATGTGCTTCTTTGAATAATCTATCGTATAAGCGAATCTCTGCCGCGTAAGCATGTTGCGCGCTTACCCAGTGGATATTGCCTTTGACTTTAATGGCATCAGAACCCGGCGTGCCGGATTTGGTATCGGGCAGGTAATCGCAATGCACAACCGTTACATTGCCTGCGGCATCTTTTTCAAAACCTGTGCATTTCACCACATAACCATAACGCAAACGCACCATGCCATCTGGTGTTAGGCGGAAAAAGCCTTTGCTTGGCGTTTCCATAAAGTCTTCGCGTTCGATCCACAATTCGCGCGTTAATGGTACAACGCGTTTTCCTAGTTCTGGTTTTAGTGGATGGTTAGGCGCAAAGCAATCTTCTACCTGATTAGCTGGGTAGTTATCAATCACCAACTTAATCGGGTCTAATACGGCGATTCTGCGCTCTGCGGAGTCGTTTAGTACTTCACGCATGCAGTCTTCTAAAATCGTGTATTCAATCCAGGAATCGGCTTTTGATACGCCGATTCTGTCGGTAAATAATTTAAATCCCTCTGCCACATAACCACGACGCCGCGCGCCAGCTAAAGTAGGCAAGCGCGGGTCATCCCATTCGGAAACGTGTTTTTGCTCAACTAAATCGATTAATTTGCGTTTTGATAACACAACATACGTTAAGTTAAGGCGGGCGAATTCATATTGTTTGGGTAACGGATTTGCCAATAATCCTGCCTCAGCCAAACGCTCTAGCAACCAATCGTAAAACGGGCGTTGGTCTTCAAATTCCAAGGTGCAAATCGAATGCGTAATTTGCTCTAACGCGTCTTCAATCGGATGCGCGAATGTGTACATCGGGTAAATGCACCAAGTGTCGCCCGTGTTGTGGTGATGCGCGCGGCGTACGCGGTAAATCGCAGGGTCTCGCAAGTTGATATTGGGCGATGCCATATCGATTTTTGCGCGCAAAATCAGGCTGCCATCGGCATGTTTGCCGTAACGCATTTCGCGGAATAATTGCAGATTCTCAGCCACACTTCGGTTTCTATATGGCGAATTTGTACCAGGTTCTGTCAGCGTGCCGCGCGTTTCGCGCATTTCATCGGCAGTTTGGCTGTCCACAAACGCATGACCATTCTCAATCAGGCTTTCTGCCGCACGATACATAAAATCGAAATAATTACTGGCGAAATATAGATTAGATTCAGCGCCATTTTCCCAATCAAAACCTAACCATTTCACCGCATCCGAAATACTATCGACATATTCCTGACTTTCTTTTTCCGGATTCGTATCGTCAAAACGCAAATGGCAAACGCCAGCGTAATCGCGTGCTAAACCAAAATTCAGGAAAATACTTTTGGCATGACCAATATGCAGATAACCGTTTGGCTCCGGCGGAAAACGCGTGCGGATTTTTGCCGGGTCAATTTGGCCTTTGGCTTGATGCGCTGCACCGCCCGGGCTGCCGGCCCATTTTTTAGTGGCGAATTTGTTATCGGCTAAATCATGCTCAACAATGGCACGAATAAAGTTGGAACCTAAAGGAAGCGGGGTTTTTTCTGCGGACATAAATGGTTAACTGTTTTTATAAACGAATAATCACGATATTTTACACGCTTGAATTGGATTATGGCTGCTTTGATTGAGTAAAGCCGCAAGCGCCTGCTGTGATAAAATTTGGCCTAAATCATGAAACCCATATGAATAAACTCACTTTTCCCATTTTGCAAATATTGTCTGACGGCCAGTTTCATTCCGGTGAGGATTTGGCACAGCGTTTTAAAGTGACGCGCGCTACCATTTGGAACGCGATCAAGCATGCAGAAACTTTGGGCGTGACTGTTTTTTCGGTGCGCGGTCGCGGATATAAATTACCGCAAGCAATTGATTTTTTGGATAAAAATTTAGTGTTAAGTGCGATTGGCGAGCAGCGGGAATGGTTTAATCTAATCATTCTGGATGACGTGAATTCGACCAATACGTATTTGATGCAGCAAAAAAACGTGCCGCACGCCACTTGTGTGGCTGCGCATATTCAAACCAGCGGAAAGGGCAGACGCGGCCGCACTTGGGTTTCGCACTTGGGTGCGAGTTTAACTTTTTCGCTGCTGTGGCGTTTTCAATGTGGCGCAGCGGCTTTATCTGGCTTAAGTTTGGCAGTGGGCGTGGCGTTAATACGTACTTTAGCTAGTCTTGATATTAATCAGGCGCAGTTGAAATGGCCGAATGACGTACTCATCGGTGGAGAAAAATTGGCTGGGATTTTAATTGAGCTGCAAGGCGATTTGGATGGACCTAGTACCGCGGTAATTGGTGTTGGAATTAATTTGAATCTGCCTAAAGCGGTGATTGAAAGTATTGATCAGCCAACAACGGATTTGAGCAAAGTTTCCAACAAAGTGATTAATCAAAATATCCTGCTCGGCACATTGTTAAAGCATCTGGCAGAGGTGTTGAATCGTTTTGAACAGCTTGGATTTATTGGCTTGCGCGATGAATGGCTGAGTTATCACGCTTATCATAATCAACAGGTGCGAATGTTGATGCCGAATGCGACCGAAGTATTTGGCGTGGTTAAAAATGTGGCCGAAGATGGTATTTTGATGGTGCAGACATCGCTTGGATTACAGCGTTTTTCGGCTGGCGAGATTTCATTAAGGCCTTTATCTGCGGGAGATAATGCACATGTTACTGGTGATTGATAGCGGCAATACGCGCACCAAATGGGCGTTGGTCAATAGCGTGGGCGTTCTGCAAGCGACAGAAGTGTGTATAAACGCCGATTTAAAGGCATCCACATTAGCGCAAGCCGCGCAAAAAGCTAGCAGAGTATTGATTGCTAATGTGGCAGGCGAATCAGTCGCGCGGCAGATTGCACAGCTGATTTCGCCACTAAATACATATTTTGTTGTGGCAAAACAGCAGGCTTGTGATGTAATTAACCAATATGAGCAAGTCGAAAAACTGGGTGCTGATCGCTGGGCGGCATTGATTGCCGCTTGGTATGTAAATCGACAAGCGACTTTAGTGGTGAATGCAGGTACGGCAATCACGGTCGATTGCCTGATTAAAAGTGAACAGGAAAATAAAGCAGTGTTTTTAGGCGGCACTATTTTGCCAGGTTTGCGTCTGATGCAAGCTGCATTAACCCAAAACACGGCTCAGTTAAAAGTGGGCGAGGGTGGTTACAGCACTTTCCCTGTCAGCACGCAAAATGCGATTCAAACGGGTTGCTTAAATGCGGCGATTGGTTCGATTACCGTGCAATTGCAGCATCTGCAAGAACACAGCGATTTACCGCCAAAAATCATCATCAGCGGTGGTGACGCTTTTACGATTTTGACAGGCCTGGTCGCGCATTTAAAAATAGCTGAAAAACAGGTTATGATTGCGGAAAATCTTGTATTGCAAGGTTTAGTAATATTAGAGAAAGAGTATATATGAAGTTGCTGTTGTGGTTGTTGCTGTTGGTTAACGCGAGTTTGTTGATTTATTTTAATATCGACGTGATTGCGCCAAAACCAATAGTGGTGACTAAAGAAATTGCGCCTGAAAAACTCAAGATATTAGATCAGCTAGCATTAGAGGCTATGCCAAAAAAAGCGCCTATCTTGCCAGCAACGCCTGCTTTGGATGTGTCTGCTACCAGTTGCTATGAATGGGGAAACTTTACGGCCAGCAATTTACCATCCGCGCAAGTGGCTTTAGTTAAACTGGGTTTGAGCGGCACGCCTAAACTGGCGGATCCACCTCAGGCGGACAAACGTTTTTGGGTATATTACCCGCCCTTAAAAAATGCAAGGCTTGCGCAAGAAAAAGCAAATGAGATTAAAGCATTGGGAGTAGGAGAGATATTTATTGTGCAAGATTCGCAATGGCGTCATGCAATTTCTTTTGGCTTGTTTCAGGATGAAAAACTGGCCACTAATTTGTTAAATGATTTACTGGCGAGAGGCGTCAAAGGGGCTACCAAAGCGTTACGTAGTCCTGGTAAAAATATTTCGAGCCTGCTGATTAAAGATGTTACGCCAGGCGTGGCCTTGGAATTACAAAAAATCAGTCCAGAATTTGTCGGCAGCGAGCTTAGAGTGGCTGCTTGCTTATAAGGTTTTTTGGTCAAAAAATAGGATGAGTATCTAAAGTTTAACGTTTTCACAGTTGAATTCTTTTATGTGTTGAGGTTAACCAATACTCGAGTTAAGATCCTGTCACAAAACAATCAAGGCCAAAATTTTCATTGCTAAATTTTGGCCTTGATTCATGACTTTTTGATTAAAAAGACTTTGCCTAAATCATACTTACCTTTTCTTAATGTACAGATCCGTTATCGTGCCTTCTTTCATTTCTGCAGCGAAGCAGATGGTTTCTGACAAGGTTGGATGTGCGTGAATAGTTAGGCCTAGGTCATGCGCATCAGCGCCCATTTCAATCGCTAATACCGCTTCTGCCAACAATTCACCAGCGTTAACGCCAACAATACCTGCACCAATTAAACGATGAGTGGTTTTATCAAAAATCAGTTTGGTAGCACCTTCTGTGCGCGCAATTGAGATTGCGCGGCCACTTGCTGCCCAAGGGAAGCTGGCTTTTTCGTATTCAATGCCTTTGGCTTTGGCTTCTGTTTCCGTCACGCCAGCCCAAGCAATTTCAGGGTCCGTGTAGGCGACGGATGGAATACACGCAGCCTGGAATTCGACTTTATGCCCGGCAATCACTTCAGCGGCGACTTTGCCTTCATGCGTGGCCTTGTGCGCCAGCATAGGTTGACCGACAATATCGCCGATGGCAAAGATATGTGGAACGTTGGTACGCATTTGTTTATCTACTGCGATAAAGCCACGCTCATCCACTGCAACGCCTGCTAGTTCTGCGCCAATATTCTTGCCGTTTGGACGGCGACCAATTGAAACTAATACGCGATCGTATATTTGAGGCTCTTTTGGTACTTCTTCACCTTCGAAACTGACATGAATACCATCTAGCTTGGCTTCCATTTTGGATACTTTGGTTGAAAGCATGATGGCTTCAAAACGTTTTTCCATACGCTTTTGTAATGGGCGCACTAAATCGCGATCGCAGCCTTGAACCAAGCCATCCATAAATTCGACCACGCTGACTTTTGTGCCCAACGCGTCGTAAACGGTACCCATTTCCAAACCGATAATGCCGCCGCCAATCACCAGCATGCGTTTCGGAATATCTGCCAGAGCCAGTGCACCAGTAGAGTCCATAATGCGCTCATCTGTTTTTCCACTTGCATCTGTAGGTGCGCCAGGGAATTTGGTCGCTTGCGAACCTGCTGCGATAATGGCGTTTTCAAAGCCTATGGTAGTGATTTTCCCGTCGTTATCGGTGACGGTAATCTGATTTGGGCTGGTAAATGCTCCAACGCCAACAACAACGGTAACGTCGCGCTGTTTTGCCATTTGCGCAAGGCCACTTGTGAGCTTGGCAACCACATCATTACTTTTCCAGTTGCGCAATGCGTCTAAATCGATATTCGGCGCGCTAAAGCTAACGCCATGATGCGCAGTTTCTTCAGCTTCTGTAATAACTTTGGCTGTGTGCAACAGTGCTTTAGAAGGGATGCAGCCTACATTTAGACAAACGCCGCCTAATGTAGCGTAGCGCTCGATTAACACTACTTTCAGGCCAAGATCCGCAGCGCGGAACGCTGCGGTATAACCACCTGGACCTGAACCCAGTACCACGACTTGTGTATTGATATCGTTATTGTCAGTTGCTGAAACAGCTTTAGGGCTTGCTGCAGATGAAGTAATCTCAGATGTAGAAACTGGAATTTCTGGCTGAGCAGCGGGTGCATTCTGTGTGGATGTGTTTGCGGCAGCTTCAGTTTCCACAACCAAAATGGCCGACCCTTTAGCCACTTTATCACCAACCTTGATTTTTATTTCTTTCACTACGCCAGCATGTGAAGAGGGAATATCCATCGATGCTTTATCTGATTCAACAGTGATTAGTGAGTCATCGAAGGCAACGGTGTCACCGACTTTTATCAACACTTCAATCACATCAACACTATCAAAATTGCCAATATCGGGGACTAATACATCCACTAAATTACTCATGCTTGACCTTTGTTCACTCAAATAAATTAAGGCAATTTTATCATTAAAGCATGGGTTTTAAGCGTTAAAACAGCGTTAAGTCATCACTCAAACAGATTGCGTAGTGAATGCGGTCTGAAATGCTGGCTGCATATGGATTGCTAAATAAAAAACCTACAACCCAAGTTTAAGTGGGATTGTAGGTGTGCTGAATAATTATTCTGTTTTGATACCGATTGCTAATTTTAAGTCATTAGCAATAGTTACATCTAAAACATTCAATGCGGCAACTAAATTTAATGCTTCAATGCGCTTACCATTGTGCGCGGCAATTAAGCCTAAATAATAAAGTGCACTGGCATGCTGACCGTTTTTTGCAACTACTTGATTTAAATGTAATTCTGCATAAGCCGTATTGTTTAAGCTATATTCTGCAACCGCACGATAATATAAAGCTTCTATGGTATTCGGTTCTTTTTCCGACCATTGTGTTGCAATTTTATTCAGCGCTTCCCAGTTTTCAGTTTTAAGCGGATGTACAACGCGCATAAAAAAAGGCCATTTCTCTTCTGCCTGCGCCCAGAAAGGCAAATCGTTTGAACTCACAACAGTTTGCTCTGGTTGATTCAGCAGTTTTTTTACCCATTTAACAGACATGCTGTAGTAAAACGCATTGCGACCTGGGCTTTTTACGGTGACGATACCAACTAAATTGCCCGCATTATCAAACATGCCACCACCACTATCACCCAGTCGAAAAACGTTGCTGGCTCTAATCACTACGCTGTCGTCCATTGGATAAAGGCCTTTGACAAAACCAAAGGTACCATTTGGACGTGGCGAAAAATTTGCAAATCCGACAGTGTAAACAGGTTGTTCATACTGAAGATTTTCGCTAGAGCCAATATGTGCGATTGGTGCGTCCAAATCCTCTGTTTTTAGCATGCATAAATCATGATGCGTATCCGACTTAACTACTTTTGCGCTGTGATTTTCACCATTGGTGTTTACGCTCATAGAAACCGCACCAGCGACAACATGGCAATTGGTGACGACTTGATCTTTTGCAACAACAACGCCAGAACCTAAACCATAACCACCATTTGCAAGCGCTACCTGCACTTTAACGACATGAGTGCTGATTTTTTGTACTAATTCGTCGGTTTGCGCTGCATAGACAAAGCCTGTCAGTCTAAAATACAAAGTTACGGAACAAAATAATGCAGGAACAAGCCTTGTCATGATAATCCCCAGTCGTCTGTTTTTAAGTTAAAACCTTGCTGATGAAATTAAGTGTCTGTTGCTTAAATATCTAGCAATAGTTGTACCAGCTTATTAAAGCTAGATTTGACAGGATTTTGGGAATTTGCGCCTACTAATAGCTTAACTTAGCAAGTTAATAGGCGCTGATCAGGAATTTTTGCACTAAAAGAGTGCATTTAATGAGGGTTAAAGCAGCAAGCGGCGCACATCAGATAGCATCATGCGCATATGGCTGGTAAAACGTGCGCCATCGGCACCATCAACCACACGATGGTCGTATGAAAGTGACATCGGCAGAATTAAACGCGGTTCAAAAGTCTTGGTTTTGTCGTTATACACTGGCTGCATGGATGAGCGTGAAACCCCTAGAATCGCGACTTCCGGGCAGTTAATAATCGGCGTAAACATGGTGCCACCAATGCCGCCAAGGCTGGAAATGGTAAAACAACCGCCTTGCATTTCTTCCACTTTCAACTTGCGTTCGCGTGCTTTGGTTGATAACTCCCCTAAATCGCGTGCGATATCCAGCACATCTTTTTGCTGCACGTCTTTCACAACCGGCACAACCAATCCATCTGGTGTATCGCAAGCAAAACCAATATTGAAGTAATTCTTTAAAATTAAGCTGTCGCCATCGGGTGAAAGTGAAGAATTAAAGTTAGGATAAGCTTTTAATGCATTGACAGACGCTTTGATTAAAAATGCCAACATAGTGAGCTTAACGCCACGTTTTTCAGCGTCTGCTTGCATGGATTTTCTAAAGTCTTCCAAATCCGTGATGTCAGCTTGGTCAAATTGCGTCACATGTGGCGCAGTCACCCAGTTACGATGCAGATTTGCGCCAGAAATCTTTTTAATACGCGACAACGGTTTGGTTTCAATATCGCCAAATTGGCTGAAATCAATCACCGGCATTGGCAATGTGGCAAGACTACCCAAACCAGCTCCCATATTCTCTGTACGCGGTTTGGCTAATTCGCCTTTTACAAAGGCTTGTACGTCGGCTTGGGTGATGCGGTTCTTGGCAGCGCTGCCTTTTACAAACGCCAAATTAACGCCCAATTCGCGTGCAAATTTACGCACAGATGGGCTGGCGTGTGATGTTTTGCCACCATTGACTACAACGCTTTCGCCTACTGGCAAAGGTTGATGTGCGGGCTGTACTTGTTTTGGTGGCTCTGGAGCAGGGCGTGATGGTTCTGGGATGACTGCGGCAATCGCTTCTTTTGCTGGGGCTTGAGTAGCTGGCGCTGCTTTTGCTTCTATAGGTTTTTCGACACTTGCAGCTGGCTTACTTTCAGCAGAATCGGCTTCTAAAGTTAAAATCAAATGACCTTGCGCGATTTTATCGCCCACTTTTAATTTAACTTCTTTTACCACGCCAGCAAACGGCGCAGGAATATCCATGGACGCTTTGTCCGATTCCACTGTCACCAGTGAATCATCTTTAGCAATCGTATCGCCTGCTTTTACCAGCACTTCAATCACGTCAACGCTATCAAAGTTGCCAATATCAGGCACTAAAACATCTTGTAAACTCATTATTAACTCCAGCCAGCAGGCCTTAATTTAAGCATTAAACCGTTGTTGGATTTGG